>PFPO01000026.1 GCA_002793075.1 Candidatus Komeilibacteria bacterium CG_4_10_14_0_2_um_filter_37_10 | reverse complement strand
GTCAAGAGCAAATAATTATTCATATCCGAACGGAAATAGAAACGACCAACCTTAACCCATTCATTGTTTTTCTGACTACCATCAACATATAAATACTGTGGACCAGTTTGACCGCGTACTAAATTATACCAAGCCCGCGTCGTTGTATAGGCATAATTTGGCACATGAACATACAGATCATACTCGCCATCAGTCGGGATATTGAATCGCCACTCGGCTTGCGCCATCCGATTGGTTGCTGAATAAAATAAATAGTTATTGTAACCAAGTACCGGATTGCTCGGCTGCTGATAACCCGTTACCCTAGTCCAATTTTGGTCTGGTTCAAAATAAACAGCTCCACTAGTATGACGATTATAGTTGTGACAATAAATGGCAAAACTACCAGACAATGATCGATTGTTAGCAATGAACTCCATAGGATCATACTTATGAATGGGCAGCTCATCATAATAACCATAGCCCAAGGGGTTGCTCGCGTCATAACTAGACCAACACTCCAGATGTAAATGTGGACCACTACCACTGGGAATCTCACCGACCGTACCAATTTGCCATCCTTTTTGTACAGTGGTTTGGTGGCAAATGATTTGCTCGTAAGAGAGAAAATCACCACCACCTTGAATAAAGATCTCCTGCAAGTGGGCAAAAAGAAAATAAACAATACTTTTCTTGGTACCATCGGGAAACTGATAATAGTAACCCCCAGGTGCTTTAAAGCTGATAACTAAACACTTGCCCCAACCGCTGGCATTATCATTCTTATAAACAACAACACCATTGCTTGGTGCGTAAATAGTCTCGCCTAAATCACCACCCTTTTTATTGAGATCAGCACCAGCGTGAAATTTGTTAGCTAGATACAATACCGAACCAAAGGGTTGAGCATCATACCAATTTTGCGTAAAATTTGGATAACCAACCGGATAATTAAAGCCGTTCTCATTACAAATACCACCAGTTAATTCAAAGACAATGGGTTGACTGTCGGTATAGCCAGAATAATTATAAGCCCTTACTTGGTACTGATATGTTTTACCAACAACCACATTACTGTCAAAATATTGACGTATGTTTCTATCACGGATATCGGCCAACCAATAATTATCGCGAAAGATTTTAAATTCATCCGTATACTGATCATTACTAACCCACGATAAAGTAATATGCTGATTATCATTACTCTGAGCTTGTAAATTAGTTGGCGCTTGGGGTAGTGGTTGAGTAACAACGGAAAAACTATGCGTCAAAGGTGTGGGATCAAGTAAACCTTCAGCATCACGAGCTGTTACTGTTAAGGTGTGACTACCAAGTCCAGCATACCAAGTAAAAACAGTATCCTGACACCAAATATCTTGACTATTAGTACCACTGATTATTACGTGATAAAACAAATCTTCAACAGCGGTATTATCGTCACTACTACGCCAATAAAACGTGATCACATCGGCTAAGTACTGACCCTGCGGCTGTTCAACCCATATCATATTGGGTGGTTGGTTAACTGGCGGACCGCCGGTTGATACTAAATATCCTTGAATTCCTTCATCCAGATAGCCCTGACCGATCAGTTGATTTGCTGCTAGCTGACTGATTGTATAAGCGTGATCGTCCAGTATTGGATGATAAAGTCGTCGCCAGCCA
>PFPO01000025.1 GCA_002793075.1 Candidatus Komeilibacteria bacterium CG_4_10_14_0_2_um_filter_37_10 | reverse complement strand
ACCGAATGGATTATTTACCGTCAAGGCAAATTTGCCGCCAAGATTAAATACATTTTTTTGGCCATTGATGTACCCAAAGACAATGAGCAATCACCCAAAGCTGTTGAGCATTTGATGACCAATTTAGCCGGTGGTCATATGCCCCTGAGTAAATGGGAAGAGTGGTGGGATGGAGCTTTTCAGCTGTGTTTTTCTTTGGAAATTGTTTCCATTGATGGCTACATCCAATTTATTATCCGAACACCGGAACATTGGCGCGATATGGTGGAAGCTGCCGTTTATGCGCAATACCCCGAAGCGGAGATTATGGAAGTTGATGACTATACTAAAGATATACCGGATAAATTTCCTAATACCGAGTATAATTTTTGGGCCTCAGAATTGGCCTTAGTAAAGAATGAGGCTTTTCCTATTAGATCTTATGTGGAGTTTGAACACTCATTAACTCAGGAATTAAAAGATCCAATGGCCGCATTACTGGAAATTTATTCGCGTATTGGTATGGGTGAACAGATGTGGTTTCAAATAATTGTTAAACCGACAGATGATAAATGGAAGGATGCAGCCCAAAAAGTTGTGAGTAAATTAATTGGTGAAAAAGTAGCAGTCAAAGAAAATATCTTGGATAAAATTATCAGTTTTTTTAGCAGTATTTTTCAAGACATTATCAATAGTTTGGCCGGTGTTGAATTTTCTCCACCCGTAGTTAAAAAAGATGACGCTGTCAATAAATTACTATTCATGTCACCCGGTGCCAGAAAAACATTGGAGCTGGTAGAATATAAAATGTCAAAATTAGGTTTTTATTGTAAAATACGCGTTGCTTATGTTGGCAAATTAGCAGTTTTTAATAAAGCGACCAGAGTCAGTAATTTCTTCTCCGCTATCAAACAGTACAACGCGCTGAACGCTAACGCTTTAAAACCATCCAAGTTTACTACTAAAGCATTGTATTTCTTTGTTAAACGACGAGTAATAAATAAACAAAATAAGTTAATGCAAGCGTATAAAAGTCGTAGTATTTGGCAAGGTATGTCATCTTATATTCTAAATATTGAAGAACTAGCTACACTTTACCATTTTCCAGCGAGTATTATTAAAGTACCATTATTAAAGAAAACAGAATCTAAAAAAGCCGAGCCACCTTCGCAGTTACCATTTAGTGGTGTGGAAAATGAAAATCAGGTGGATCATTATATGGTTAGTAACGAAGTTGTCGAACCTGAGGCTATCGCTGAAACCGACCAGCAGTTTTTGCCAGATAGTTTGCAGAATTATCAGTTTGACAATAAATATTTTGAGAATAAATTCGCTAAACAGAATGATCAATCAATTATCAACGAAAAAGAGGCTAGTCCTGATCATTTGCCACCTAATTTGCCAATTGTAAAATAAAAAATGAATGAAGACTATAAAAAAATGGAGGAAGAGATTGTTGCTTTTGGGCAAACTAATTTTCGTAATGTCGTGCGAAAATTTGGTATTCGCGTGAAAGATCGCCGTAATCACATGTATTTGGTGGGCAAAACTGGTGTCGGAAAATCTACCTTATTGGAAAATATGATTGTTCAAGATATCAAAGCCGGCCGTGGCGTGGCTGTTGTCGATCCGCATGGTGATTTGGTAGAAAAAGTAGTGAACTATGTACCACCGAGTCGTATTAATGATGTTATTTATTTTAATCCAGCCGATATTGAGTTCCCTTTTGCTTTTAATGTTTTGGAAAAGGTCAATAAGGAGCAGCAGCATTTAGTGGCTTCTGGCTTGATCGGTGTTTTCAAAAAAATCTGGGCTGATACATGGGGACCGCGTTTGGAGTATGTTTTGCGTAATGCTATTTTAGCTTTGTTAGAATTTCCCGATTCCACATTACTAGGAATTATGAAAATGTTGGTAGATAAAGACTTTCGCAAAAAAGTAGTCGGGCAAATATCGGATCCGATGGTGAAATCATTTTGGGTGGATGAGTATGAAAAGTATAAGGGTAATTTTCAGGTAGAAGCTATTGCTCCTATTCAAAATAAAGTTGGTGCTTTTTTATCATCCTTTTTGGTACGTAATATTGTTGGTCAAATAAAATCCAGTATTGATTTACGAGAAGTCATGGACAATCGTAAAATTTTATTACTAAACTTATCCAAAGGCAGAATTGGTGAAGATAATTCCGCTTTATTAGGAGCGATGATGATCACTAAATTACAAATGGCCGCTATGAGTAGAGTAGATATCCCAGAACACGAGCGTAAAGACTTTTATATGTATATTGATGAGTTTCAAAACTTTGCCACGGAGTCTTTTGCTGATATTTTATCGGAAGCTCGTAAATATCACCTATGTATGACTTTGGCGCATCAATACCGCGAACAGCTGGATGAACGTGTCCAGGCAGCAATTTTTGGCAACGTTGGCACCTTGGTTGTCTATCGCGTTGGTGCTGATGATGCTGAATTTCTGGAAAAGGAGTTTGAACCGCAGTTTATGAAAAACGATCTGGTAAATCTTAATAAGTTTAATTTCTATATTAAATTGATGATTGATGGCATTACTTCACCAGCCTTTTCTGCCATGGGATTATTACCTCTAGCAAAATCAGATCTCGATACGGAAACTATCAACAAAGTCGTCAAAGTCACGCGCGAGCGATACTGTCGCCCGCGAGATGTTATTGAAGATAAGATTTCCCGTTGGAGTGCAGCTTCCAATGTCGAGGAGGGAGAATTATCAAGCACTGATTCGTCTGATGGTGAGCGAGAAACGAAACCCGGCATTCAAGCCAACTGCGATAGTTGTGGCAAGGAAACCATGGTTCCTTTTGCTCCCGATGGTATCCGGCCTATTTTTTGCTCTGATTGTTTGAAATTATTTAAAGCCGGTAAAATAAAGCGTGAAGATATTAAGGTTAAATCTGTCGCTCCGACAGTGGCCCCAGCAATTGATAGCGCCAATGACCCGGTTATTTCTTTAACTGATGTCTTGCAAAAAAAGGTAGTTAGTTTCAAAAAATAATTAAGTTATCAATATTTTTAGGTATGGTATAATAGAACCATAACCTATTTTTTATATGTCATTATCTTCAGTTATATCAGATATTAAGAAAATTAAAATTCAAGGCGCCACCAATATTGCCAAGCAAGGATTATTGGCATTATCCTCAGAAGTAAATAGCAATATGTCGATGAATCAAAGCCAGTTGCTATTTTACTGTGATCAGCTAGCGGGTAGTAGACCAACGGAACCGTTATTGCATAACGGCCTGGCTTATATATTGCAAAATAGTAATGTCCAGAAAGAGCAAATAGCCGCTATGGTTAGTAGAAGCGTCGCTGACTATCTAACAACCATACAGAAAAGTGAAGACTTAATCATTCAGTATGGTCAGAAATTAATTAAACCACAAGATCAAATAATGACTCATTGTCACTCATCGTTAGTGGCAAAGATATTGACAGTAGCTCAACAAAATAACAATTTGCGAGTGATTAATACGGAAACCAGGCCACTTTATCAAGGAAGAATTACAGCTGGAGAACTTGTAGCAGCAGGCATCACAGTATCTACAATAGTTGATTCGTTAGCAGCGGCCATTATCTTTAATCAGCAAAAGAACAATAAAATCCACAAAATAATCATTGGTGCTGATGCTTTGAGTTGGCAAGGTGATGTTTATAATAAAGTTGGTAGTTTTTCTTTAGCCTTGGCAGCTAAATACGCTAAAGTGCCGTTTTACGTTGCTACGGAGTCACTGAAAATTGATAGCGATAACCAAATTATTATTGAACGGCGTAGTTCAGAAGAAGTATGGCCGGACAAACCACAGCAAGTTCAGATAATAAATCCGGCTTTTGATTATATCCCGGCCAAATATATTAGCGGTATTATTACTGAATTTGGTATTATTCATCCTACCAAACTAAAGTTGTTAGTGAAAAAAAATTATCCCTGGTTAATAATTAAAAAGAAGTAAATGTACAATCAGTATAATTTCAATTGGTTAAATAAGAAAATCAACAGTAACAATTATCTAGTAGTTGATTTTTATTTTACTAGTAAATTGCCTTTTAATGAGGCAGCACACGCGATTGCTGGCGAAAGTTCTATCGGTACTTGGACCAAAATCGGTGGTTTGACTAAAGCGCAATATCAAAAATTGTCACCCAAGATTATTCAGCAGAAGCAAAAGCAGGGGATAGTACGGATTGCTTATCCCTTAGCTCTTTTTGAGTTCAATAATTTACCGCAATTTTTATCTAGTATTGTGGGCAATATTTTTTCCATGAAGGTTGTTGAGCAATTACGTCTATTAAGCATTAAGTTTCCTGATCAGTATCTTAATTCTTTTGCTGGTCCAGCTTTTGGCATTTCCGGAATCCGCAAACTATTAAAGATTCACAAGCGCCCAATTATCGGTTCGATTGTTAAACCAAAGGTGGGCTTTAATGCCCAAGAACAAGCTGATGCTGCATATACACTCTGGTCCAATGGTGTTGACGTTGTTAAAGATGATGAAAATTTAACCAGTTTAGCCTTTAATAAGTTTGATGATCGGGCTAAGTACTTACTGCTCAATCTAAAAAAAGCGGAAAAGAAGACTGGTCAGAAAAAAATGGCCATCATTAATATCACCGCTCCCTACCAAGAAGCTTTACGGCGAGCTCGATTAATCAAAAAATTAGGTGGCACTTGTATGATGGTAGATGTGGTAGCTATGGGCATTTCCGCGATCCAATCTTTACGCCAGGAAAATTTACAACTAGTAATGCATGGTCATCGCGCTGGACACTCACTATTTACTCGTAATGAGCATCACGGCATGACGATGTATGCTTATGCTCAATTATTACGATTAGCTGGAATCGATCAGCTACACACCGGTACTATTGTTGGTAAGATGGATGGTATCAAGAAGGAAATTCAAGAGATTGATCTTTTTTTAAAAAGTAAGTTTGGTAAGCTACTTCCAGTAATGCCTATTGCCTCTGGCGGATTACATCCAGCTTTAATCACCGACTTGATTAAATATTTAGGTAATGATGTTATTATCAATTTTGGTGGTGGTATTTTCGGTCACCCTTCCGGTGTGGCAGCTGGCGCTCAAGCCGCCCAAGCTGCAATCATGGCAGTCAGTCGTGGTATTGATCTAAAAACAGCGGCAAAAACCCATAGCTTTTTAGCTGAGGCTTTGAAATTTTGGCATAATTAAAAAATAATTAAACATAAAAGAATCATGGTTACACCATATTATTTGAAAGTAAAAAAACTAGATTTTACCGCTGGCTCTAAATTAATAGTACTGATAAATGAAGAGGAGGCTTATCATTTCGGCATTCATGCTGGTGACAAAGTATCGATTTGCTGGCGGGGAAAAAAGAAATTAGTTGTGGATATCAATTTATCCGATAAGCAAATCAAACCAGGCGAAATCGGTATGTACGAAGAAATTTGGCGGAAAAACTCCATGGAAAACAATGAAATTGTGGAAATGACTGTTCTCGGTAGGCCAGCTTCAATTCAAGCCATTAAGAAAAAATTATTAGGACATCCTTTAACCAAAGAAGACGCCAGGTCAATCGTTGAGGATATTGCGACTAATCGTATTTCCAGTACAGAAATTGCTTACTTTGTCGCTGCGACTTTTTTGTATTCCTATACTGACGATGAACTATATTATATGACCAAGTCAGTAGCGGAAACCGGTGAGATAATTAAGTATAGTGGTACGGTTGTTGATAAGCACTCAGTTGGTGGTATTGCTGGTAATCGCACAACGATGGTCGTTATTCCGATTATTGCTAGTTTGGGACTGAAGATTCCTAAGACCAGTTCGCGAGCAATCACTTCGCCGGCCGGTACCGCTGATACCATGGAAGTTTTAGCACCAGTTAGCTTGTCTGCAGTGGAAATGAAAGAAGTAGTGAAAAAAACTAATGCCTGTATGATTTGGGGCGGTAGTTTTAATCTGGCGCCAGCAGATGACAAGATGTTAAAAGTTACTTATCCACTATCGCTGGAGCCCTATGACAAAATGATCGTCTCGGTTATGGCCAAAAAAGTAGCAACGAACGTCAAATATTTGGTGATTGATATGCCAGTGGGCGATACAGCCAAAATACTCGACATGGCTACCGCCGATATGTTAGAAAAGAAATTTATTTATGTGGCTAAAAGATTTGGTATTAAGATCAAGGTATTTAAAAATATTGGCTTAGATCCTATTGGTCAAGGTATTGGACCAACCCTAGAAGCACGCGACGTCTTACGCGTACTACAACAGAAAGAAGGTCGGCCGATGGATCTAGAAGAGAAATCGTTAGAGTTAGCTGCTGAGCTATATAATTTGGTGAAAAATATTGGCATGGCAAAAGCTCGGAAAGAAGTAGCTCTGGCATTATCATCGGGTAAAGCTTGGTCGAAAATGAAAGAGATAATAAAAGCACAAGGCGGTCAAGAAAAAATAGATTCCGAAGGTATTGAATTAGGCAATGTTACTCATTCCATCAAGGCAACTAAATCAGGCGAGGTAATCAAAACAGATAATAAAAATATTAATGCCTTATGTCGTATTCTTGGCGCACCGCTGGATAAAAAAGCTGGAATTTATTTAGAGGCCGAGTATGGTAAGAAAGTAGTGGCTGGACAAAGTATATATACTTTTTATGCTAGCAATGAACAGAGAATGGCTTTGGCCTTGGCAGCTGTAGATAAACTCAAAATATTTACCATCAAATAAAATGAAAAACGGTCTACTGGGTAGGCCGTTTTTTATCAATGTAGAAATTACCACTATCATCTTTTTGAATAATCTTTTTATCCACTGGTTTGCTTTGTTCCTTTATTGGTATTTGCCAGTCAGTAGCATATTGACCTAAGCCCTGACGTTGGAAGATATTATTTTTGCGTACACTTTTACGAGTCCACAAGAGAACATCGGTAAATTCCAGTCGATAACGATCACGTACTAATAAGTAAGGCAATTCTTTATTCTTAATTGCTAGCCTAATTGTTTTCGTTGATAAGCCAAATAGTTTACTGGCTTCTGATATTGATATTTTCATGATTAAAAGTATAGAATGTTCTACACCTTTATGTCAATTAACTACATTGACAATCACCCGCAAATATGATAATTATAGTTAGTATTACTCAATCTAAATAAAATCGTAGATATACACAGGGGTCTTGTTGGTATATAAATAGATTTTTTCTGTATTTTTTGTATAATACTGGGCACTGTAACAATGATTAAATAACACCGTCTTAAACAATGTCTAAGGAAAATTTAAAAGATCGAATATTAGTACTACGAGCACGTTTAGGCAATAAAGCCGCTTTTGGCGAGCTTTATAATAAGTACGTCAATAAGCTTTATCGATTTGTTTATTTCAAAGTAAATGATACTGAGCTAACCCAGGATATAATCGCGCAAACGTTTCTGAAATTCTGGGAACTGATAGTTAAAGAAAAGAGAATTAGTGAAATACAGGCATTACTGTATCAAATAGCCAAAAATCTAGTAATCGATAGTTACCGTGAGAAAAGTAATCAACCACTACCATTGCTGTACGATACTGAAGGCGAGGTTGATCCGGCATTAATAGTTGAATTTGATTTACATGCCAAAATTGATTCTCAGCTAGTCCACCGTGCTTTAGAGCAAATTAATAATGCTGATTATAAAGAAGTCATAGTTCTCCGATACATCGAAGGATTATCAATCACTGAAATAGCTAAGATCACTGATAAGAGTACGGGCAACATCCGAATATTAAATCATCGAGCACTGGCTGAGTTGAAAAAAATATTACACGATTATTTATAAATATGGATATCCTGATTGACCAATTAAATAAAATGAAATCAACCGGACCAGACCAGGCCTGGGTTGTTAGCTGTCGGGAAAAGGTTTTATCCCATATTGAGTGTTCTAGTTTGACTATTGGTCAGAGAATAATGTCCCGTTTAAATATTTCTGGTGATTATTTACTATTATCACCGGTTAAAGTATTAACTGTTTTATTTTTAACAGTTATTATTTTTAGTTCTAGTTTAATGGCCAAGGCTTCTCTACCGGGAAGTATTTTTTATCCTAGTCGAGTAATTATTGAAAGGGTGGAGCTATTGTTAGCCACTAACTCTATTAGTGAAGCTAAAATTCTTAACAAACATCTACGCCAGAAATTATCCGATCTGAAGCAACTGGCTAGCCAAGAGGGAGATGGCCAAAATGTTCAGGGTATGGCCAAAAGAATTGAACAAGATTTATCGGCAGCTATTACCAGTTTGGATATTGCCAAGACCGAAACTAATTCTGATTCCGAGCTGGGTCAGGTAGCTTTGGATATTAATGATAATATTAAAAACACCTCCGCTATTATCCAGGAAGCTAAGACGGAAAATATCAATCCGGAAACCATGACAGTATTGAATGAAGTATTGCAATCAACAGCCAGTGCGGAAGATAAAACCTTACAATTACTAGTCAAAATGTATAATGACAATCAAATTACCGCCGAAGAAACTGTGAGTAAACTGATTGCCATTATTAATGATCAATTAATTAAAGCCAGCGAACAGATTCAGCTTCGTTCAACGCAAGTAGCGGATGATGATCGGGAGAATAGTTATGGGCAGATTCGGACGGCTGGTAATATGTTGCAAGAAGCGAGAAAACTGGCAGCGGAGAAGCAGTACAGTTTGGCCGCTGATAAACTGTCACAGATTAAAGAATTGATTAACAAAATAGAACTAAAGTAAGATGGGCTATTTGGCCGATGACTGATTTTCAATATTATTATTGAAACAATCAGTGATCTGCTAAAAAAGTAGATCAAGTTATTTAACAACAATTGGTCATTATTATTAATCTTTAAGGTTAATAATAATGTCCTTTGTTATAAACACTTATTAGTTCTCTTTTCTTCACCACTAAGGTGATGGGCACCAAGATTGGGGACAATAAAGGTCGAGATGAATTAGTCATCATTGATCTTGAGCTTGGCTCGTATCTGCCTTTCGGCAGGTTTACCTAACATTTTAGGAAGATAGAAGCTAGTAAGTATAAAAGGAGATTTATTTAATATGTTTAAAAAGCTAATAGTTGTTACTGTTGCTGTAGCTACCATCGCCACTTTAGGCGTTGGCTTTGTTGCACCTGATGTAGCACAAGCTGCTAGTGCTGGTTCACTCGTTAAGGGTCCAAACAGCCAAGCTGTCTACTACATTGGCGCGAATAACAAGAAGTATGTCTTTCCAGATGCTAAGACTTATTTCTCTTGGTATACAAATTTCAACAATGTTCAACTTTTGACCGTTGCTGAACTTGATACCTATACTGACGGTGGTATGATTTTATATCGCCCAGGTACAAAAATGATTACCCACCCAAATACTGCTAAAGTATACGTGGTGGAAGATGGTGGAGCTATTCGTTGGGTATCTAGCGAAGCAGTTGCCGCCGGACTATTTGGCGCAAATTGGAATCAACGTATCAATGATATTTCGGAAGTATTTTTTCCGAACTATGCTATTGGTGCTGATTTAACGAGCGCTACTGATTTACCAGCAGGTTCTTTAGTAAAAGCATCTGACGGTACAACCATCTACTTGATCAGTGGTGGTAAGAAAAGACCTTTTGCATCCATGGATGCCTTAACTGCTAACGGATATAGTTCAGCCAATTTATTGACTGTTGCCGCAGCAACTCTAACGAGTTATGCTGATGGAACATCCGTTACGGGCGCCGAGAGCTCTCTCATGGATACATCACAAGGTGTTACCGAAGGCATTGTGCCACTAGGCGGTGCTTTAACCGTTTCTGCTGGCTCTATGCCAGCTGCTACTAGCATTGTTGCTGGTGGTAATACTAATGGTGCTCAAGCTTTAGTCCCAGTAATGAATATCAATTTCACTGCTGGTGCAAATGCTGCCATGGTAAAAACCGTAAAATTGAAAAAGATTGGTTTACTTAGCGATACCTATGTCCTTAACGTTTATTTGTATGAGGGCAATACTCGTTTAGCAACCATGAATTCAATTTCTTCTGGCGTTGTTACTTTTAACAGTGCCAATGGTTTATTTACCGTTAATGCTGGTCAAGCTAAGACTGTAACTGTCAAAATGGATTTGGAAGACAGCGCCGGCTCTGGCAATACCGTTGCTTTCTCTTTGGAGAGCGCAGCTGATGTCACCACCGACGGTGGTGCAGTTAGCGGAACTTTCCCATTAACTGGAAACTACATGACTGTAGCTACAGTTTCTGACTTAGGATTATTGACCGTTGGTGCTTCTGTAGTACCATCGGGAACCACTACTGCTAATGCTGAGGATAACTATGAAATGGTTAGAGTCAGTTTTGCAGCAACCAATCAAGATTTGGAAATCTCATATTTGAGATTTACCAATATCGGTTCTGTCACCCCTGGTGATTTACAGAATCTAAAATTGATGGTTGGTGGCGTGCAGTATGGCACAACCCTAGCTCAAGAGGATGGTGACAGTGCCATTGCTTTTGATGTGTCAGCCAATCCAATTGTTTTAACATCTGGTCAAACCAAGAACGTTAGCGTTTATGGTGATATCAAGAAAGGTTCTTCTAGAACTTTCCGTTGGTCATTACAAGACGCTTCTGATATCGTGGTCAAGGACAAGATGTACAATGTAAGTATTTTCCCAAAGCCAAGTGGTGGAACTGCTGGCGTTTGGACAGTAGTACAAGCTGGTGGTGCAACAACCATTAATGCCGGTACCATGACTGTTACCAAAGCCACTGATTCGCCAACTGCCAATATTGCTGATGCTGCTACCAATGTTACCATTGGCAAGTGGGCACTAAAGGCAACTGGTGAAGATGTCAAAGTTAATACTTTAACTTATGATATTACTGGTTCTGATACCACCGACAATCTAAAGAATGTAAAATTATTCTTAGACGGTGTACAGGTTGGAACATCCACAACAACCGCAGTAGCTGATGGTACTGATTACGCCATTTCCATGGGTAATTCTATGACCATTCCCGCTGGGACAACCAAGTATTTAACTATGGTTGTTGACACAACTAATTCAACAGTTGCCAGTGCTGCTACTTTCTACGGCCGTTTAGTTGCTGGTTCTTCTAATGGACAAGCAACTGCATCCAAGTCTTCAATCAATGTTCCTGGTTCAAATACCGCAGCCAATACTTTGACCGTTGCTGCTGGTTCTTTGACCTCTGCTAAGAATCCAGCCATTGCTAACATTACCGCCGTGCAAGGCTCCACTAATGTGAAGCTAGCTTCTTGGGTAATAACAGCAGGTGCTGCTGAAGGCATTGATGTATCTTCTATTGTTGTCAAAACCAACAATGGTACATTAGATGGCGCTTCTACTGGAGCTTTTGGTGATTCTTTTGCCAATGTCTCTCTCTGGAACAGTGCTAAAACTGTACAATATGGTCAGACCATTTCTACTCCATCAACCTCAGTTTCTGGTAGCAATACCTTCAATATCAACAATTTGTCCATTACAGCCGGACAAAGCGTAGTTATTGAGCTTTGGGGCGATGCATTATCTAATGCTGACGCTAATTGGACAGACGGTGATGGCACCGAGATTGATAGCGTAACTGGTACCGGCAAAACAACTGCCGCATCAGTTAGCGATTCAACTGGTGGCGTTGGCCAAACCCTAACAGCTGCTACTGCCGGTACTTTAACAGTGGCAGTATCTGCTTCACCAACAAATCCAAATTCTAAGATTTTGGTGATGGGTTCAACTGACAATATTGTTGGTTCTTGGAAATTTAGTGCTTCCAACGTAGAAGATTTGAAGATTTCTCAAATCTTACTATCAGAAATTCACGGTGATGATACTCCGGGTAATATTGCTTCAGTGAGTTTGTATGTTGATAACGTTTTAGTTGGTGGTCCAGTGCCATTACTCTCTGGTTCACCTGATACAGCTACTTTCAGCGATCTAAATATCACCATCGCAAAGAATGGTTATAAGCATATCGTTGTTAAGGCCAATATCAGTGATTCCTCTAATGCTACTACCAATAAGAGCGCTCAATTCAGAATTAGCACCCCAGCAGCCATTACTGGCGCAGCCGCCAATAATATCATTGCTAAGGGCTCTACTTCTAACCAGTTTGCCGCATTAGCTGCCGCATCAACAAACTATGATGCTAGTGCTCACACTACTTATAAGACTAAAGTTACCGTTGCTATGGCTTCTGATACCCCAACCGGATATCAAATACCAGGGCAGCAAGTCAATGCTTTGAAGTTCTCCGTCACAGCTGATGCTGCTGGCGATGCAACTATCAATAGCTTGAAGTTCACTGTTAATACAAGTTCAGCTACCATCAGTGATGGTGATGCTACATTGTATGACGTGCTGGACTATGGTACTGCTTTGGCTACTTTAAGTGGTGCAACATTTGCTAATGCCACTGAGTACACTCTGACTGTTTCTACCGCTATTACAGTTCCTGCTGGCACAACCAGAACTTTCATGTTGAAGGCTGATACTGCTGGTATGAGTACAGCTGCAATAGAAACCTTCCAAATCGTCATCAATCCAACCTCATTAGATACAGAGTTTGGATGGCGTGATGGTGTTTACAATTCAGATATTACCAGTGCTACTTTGACTACAACTTTCCCATTAACCGGTGGAACGTTGCAATCAAAAGTTAACTAATATTACTATTAGTTTAACTAGATCAATGTCAGATAGTTAATTCATCAGATTATCAGGTAAGTAGGGTAACCGAAAACTAGATATTAATGATCAGTTAATTTAAAAGACTAGATCATAAAAACACCTTCTCCTAGTTCTACTAGGGTCAAAGAGGGTGTTTTTATTTTGGTGGAAGTCAGGAGCAGGGAAGCAGGGGAAATCAAGTTAATGATGGTAACAAACGGGGTTTGCCCGCCAAAGGCGGGTCCGCCATTGGCGGAAGCTAGCGCTCTAGGCTATGGTCACATAAAGCCTTTGTCACTTCTCCCCGCCCAGCCAAAGGCTGGGCGGGGAGAAGTCTCTCGCGCATGCGAGAAAATATCGTGTGTTTTTCCTACTCCATCTAACGGGGAGGGATCAGGCCACCAGTAATTGCTTGTAGCAGCGCGCTTTGTATTAGAAGATTAACGTTTGTTACTCGCATCTTGCTTATCGTCAGGGATGTAGTAAACGCTATTAATAAAGAAAGAACATTGACCGCTCAGACAAGCTGAGAGACTTCTCCTCTCCAGCTATACAGCGGTGGTGGATGTAGGAAACGTTTTTATTAATTAAAGTACTTTCACCGCTCAGACAAGCTGAGAGACTCCTCCTCATCCGCCAAGGGCGGACTCGTCGGAGTGACAAATGGGATGTGGCTTGATGTGACAGACGCGGTTTGCCCGCCTTTGGCGGGTCCACCTCCTCGCCACGCTAGCGCTTGCGCAGCGGGTGGTGGAAGCCTAACGCTAGAATTAGGGAAACATAGTTTTTGATACTGCGTCTTGAATATATTGACGAAATTGGTTAAAATGGAAGCAAATAATTAATATTGGAACTATGAAGAAAACATATTTGTTAAGTATTTTGGTAGTTTTATTGATTTTAGGCGGAGGAGCATATTATTACTATCAGTATGGATCTAATTCTGTAGAAATTGCGGTAGACGATTCTCAAATTACTTTTCAGCAAGACTTAATACAATGGCAAAGACCAGTGACTCTGACCGCTGAGCAAAAAAAAATATTTGCGGATCGGATAGACGCTGCTCAGCAGAAAATTGTCAAAGGCGAGGATTTGTATGGTGCTTATTTAGCCTCAGCTGTTAATAAGCTCGGCTTAGGTGACCTCTCTGGCGCTTTAGCGGATTATCAGAAGGCTGCAGCAATTAATCCCAAAACTTATATTATTTGGAATAATATTGGAAATGTTTATCGTGATGCTCATGATTATAGCAATGCTGAACAGAGTTACTTAAAAGGTATTGAAGTAGCACCAGACTTTCCAGAAAACTATTTGTCTCTGCTAGATTTGTATCGCTATCAATCAAATTTGGACAATAAACAACTAGAGCGAAAATATCTGGAATATATGGATAAAAATGACACCATGGAATTAAAAGCTACTTATAGCAAATTCCTGGAGGATAATAAAAGGTATGACGAAGCTATCCTGATGTGGGAAAATTATTTAAAGATAAAGAAGGACAATCCTGACGTTTTACAATATTTAGAATATTTGAGAGGTGAAAAGAGTAACAGTTTTCAGTAATTGATTGCACCCGAAGTCATTTTGTTTTATAATAATAACATTACTTGTGGATAACTAATAATTGTTTATTTAGTTCGCCACCTAGAATTTATCGTAAAATTTAATTGATTGTTTAGTCGTTTATTACTCGTGTCAAAATTGATATTAAAATTGGTAACAGTTATATTACCCACGAAATTGAGCTAGTTTTAGATCAATTTTAATTTTATAAATAATTTGATAAATAATTTATAACAAATAGTACGCTACTTATTGAAAACAAAAATTACTAAAATTAAAAACTAGATTTTATCATTTATTACTATTTAAGGCAGTTTAACTCTTGTGTCTTGAGCAGTAAAATTGTATAATTTCTGCAGTTGCTGATAAATGAAAAATAAAAAAAATACCAAAAAATATATATTTTTTAATCAAACCACTTTTTGTGCTGTTTGATTTTTTAGCATTATTATTTAATTTTAATATATTTAATTTAATAACAAAAAAAGATTAGTCAGGTTTGTACTATGGAAACAGCGAATTCCCCAAGTACACTCTGGATAAAACTAGTCTCTAAGAGTAATTTATAAAAAAAATATGACAAACCTATTAAAAAATAAAATGTCGAGCAAAATTCTGATTGTAGCGCTATTAACCATAGCACTCGTCGGAGGAGTATTCATTCCTACTGAACCAGCTGCAGCCGCTATTAGCGGCGGTACTGTTGCTGGTAATGCAGCTGCTGATCTAGTAGTAAATACTAGCGGTGCTGATTATAATGTAACTTTTGATACTGATATTGCAGCTACTGCTGATTCGTTATGGGTAATATTTCCTGTTGGTTATACTATAACTGACGGTGATTTAACAACGGCAGCGGTTTCCGATGGTACAATTGCCAGTAGAATTTTAGTCAATGGCGTCAGCCGAGCAGTAAATAACGTAACTGGTGATGCCGCCAATCGTAAGATTACCATTGTCTTAAACGCTGCTATTGATTTAGGAACAGGAACGGGTACTAGCTTTCGAATTTTAACAGGTATTCAAAATCGGACCACGGCCGGGAATACTGGTACTTTTACGATTGATTCTAATGCGACCGCCGAAGTTGAGCAAGCTAATGTAGCAGCTGTCACGCTGACATCTGGACCAGTACATCACTTAAAGGTTACAGCTGCTTCAGCCACTCCCACAGCTGGTGCCGACGATGAGTTGACTGTTACGGCTTATGATCAATGGGATAATGTTTGTTCTGCCGGAGCGAACGCCTATACTGGCGCTAAAGATTTAACATTCTCTGGGTTAGCT
>PFPO01000024.1 GCA_002793075.1 Candidatus Komeilibacteria bacterium CG_4_10_14_0_2_um_filter_37_10 | reverse complement strand
TCTCGCTTGTCCAGCTTTTCGCGAAAGGCTGGACGGGGGGCGGGATCGGAGTGACAAATGGGTAGTGGCTGGTGTGACAAGCGTGGGTTGCTCACCAAAGGCGGGTCCGCCTCCTCGCCACGCTAGCGCTTTGGCGCAGCGGACGGCGGAAGCTAGCGCTGGGCTTCTGGATACCGGATTAAATCCGGTATGACAGTTGGGTGGGTATTGCATTAGGTGTTTGAGCTGGCGCTGGGCTCTGGATTGCTTCACCCGCCTTTGGCGGGATTCGCAATGACGAGCAATAATTAGAATAAAAAAGTGTAATACTTTTTCCCTCCCGCCCGGCAAATAAATTACCAAGCGGGAGGCCCTCGCAGCATAAGGAAAAAGTAAAAGCTTACTCCATGATTACTGGCAAAGAACTATTATCATTAATTTGATAATTAACATTGGTAAGAATCAGCATCTCGCTATCACTCTTGGCAACACCCATAACCTGTTGAACGCTACCATCAGCTGAAGGCGGTATGATACTGAAAGATCGTTGCTCGGTAACTACTCGTGTCTCTTCATTTAATAAATCACTGACAACTACTTGCTGCTGATTCACGGCAGTAGTTAACTGTTGGGCTTGCTCTAGTAAAACCTGAGCTTCATTAACAGATTCAATAATAGAAGCGCCGGGGGTTAAGGTATTTAAGTAGTAGGTGGCGCCGGCCTGTAAGTTACGGAACCCGCCAACGACGCCAGCTGTGGCCACCTTGATCAATCGGAGACCAGCGCTAATTTCGGCCGGCGCTGGTGCGTCAGTGGTATAACCCAACGCTTGCAAGCGAGCATTGATCTGCTGTGCGGACAACTGCCCGGCGGGAATAATTTCAGCGACGATACCAATAGCCGGATGGAAATCAGCACTGTCAGCATAGACGATATTAACTTCATCGTTACCCGAGATATAAACGGCGTCGCCAACTTTTAACTGACCAGCACTGCCATCCCAATACTCTTGGACAATGGCGCCGGCGATTTCTAAATTACCGCGGATAGTAACATCACCGGCAACCAAGATATTGCCTTTAAACTCAGCGTCTTGCATCACGACGTCACCGGAGAAAATAGCTTCACCCTTCACCACAATATTGGGCATTTCTTCATAATCAATCACTGGCAACTCTGACAAAGCAAAGGCGTCATCAACCACGGTTACGACTTGTCCATCAGCACTGACTACTGGGTTATCAATCTGAATTAAGACTTTGACCAAACCAAACTTGATCGTAGTATTTTGGCAACTGGATAAGTCTAAACTCTTCAGCTGTGCTTGCAACTGTTCTTCATTAACATTCGGTTGGCTGGCTAAAATCTGTTGTTTGGCAACACTGACTAACTGCTCACGGCAAATAGCAATCGGATCAAAATCTGCCATGGCCATACCAATGATGCCAGCTGTCTTACTCGTGGCTTTCATCGCTAGGCCTGGATAGGTGGCGGAAGTTAACAAATCGCCTTTCTTGATCAAACCATTTTCATTACTCACCTTTACCAAAATGGTACCGGCAGTGGCTATTAGTCGCTGATCGTTGCTATTTTCACTCTGATCAGTAACAACACCGACAATACTATGAGAATTGGCTCTGATACTCTTAACTACCATATTTTCTTGGCTGGGATCGGCCACGACAACATCACCTTTTTCTGGTAAAGCATAGAATAAACACTCACCGCTGCTGATTGGCCAAGAAGCTACTGTACTGCCAGTTGGCAAGGCACAGTACTGACTTTCATAAGTCGTCCAGTTGGCGCTATCCAATGATGTCCAGCTCTGAATCTCCGACATGTCCAGAGAACGAACGGACATTAACTTGATGGTATTATCACCCTCAGTACGGAAAGTTGACTCATTGATACGGTCAGCTGCCAAGTCAATCACTGGCTGACCATAATTTTCATAAACAAAAGTAATATTATCAATATTAGTACTACCGGTGGCTAAAGAAAATGGCAAGATAGTAATTAGTTGCAAACCATTATTATTAATAAGTACCTGGTCCCCACTGGCAGCAACAGAGCTGGCAGTACCTAAAGCAGCAACACCAGTAATGGCCACACCTTGATTATTCATAACTTGTGCTTGTGCTTGGCCACCAGTGATCGCGACTAATAATAGCTCTCCAGTTGCCAATGAGGAGAAACTGTACTGATTGACGCCAGCCAATGCCGCTTGCTCAATTCCTGTTTCCTGACCCAACCAATTCAATATTTGATATTTAACAACACCGCCGGATAAATAACTCACTACTAAATTATTGCCATTGGCTAGTAATTTAACAGTCTGTACGTTAGTACCTAGGACTTGGCTGCCGACTAATTGGCCAGACTGATAAATACCAAGCTGTACTTGACCGTTAACTACTGTAGCCACGGCAACCAAATTACCAAAAGCCGTAATTGAACCTGTTGCCATACTACCAATGGTTTGTTTGGCGCCAATTAGCTCACCACTTGGTTGCAAATAATATAAGTTCAAATCACTACCACCCACGAGCAAAGCAATTTGCGAGTTACCCAACGTTGCTATTCCCTGAATCACGCCAGTGGCTGGTAAGGCACGAATGACACCCAATAAACCGGTATAATTAATCGTTCGGGTATAAAGCTTGTTATCACCAGCTTGCGCCAAGGCAATCATCGCTTGATCATCACTGATCGTTACGCTGGCAATACTGCTAATGGCAAAATCAGCAAAACTACCACTCTTGACCACGTGGCCCTCGGGATTTTGCACGACAAACTTGGCTTCATCTTGGTCGTTGATGAAAATAGTAGCAATGTGGCCAGTGGCGAACTTGATCACTGACTGCTCTTTCGTCGGACTTGCACTTACCACACTGGTCGTTAACTTACTTAAACGTGAACTGTCAATATTATCCAAAACTACTAAACTACGACTATTAATATCCGCGGTGTACTCCACGATCATGACGGCGTCTGCTGGTAAATCAGCAATCAAGTAGAGCTCGGCATTGATTCTCTGAGCCTGATAAGTGCGGCCTTGATCATCAATCACGGAACGTACTTCTTTGGCACCAAAACCATAGCCAATTAAAGAAATATAATTATCGCCTTGGTGGGCCACAAAAGTATAACGGATAAATCCTAAGTCAATACTGTTGTTGCCGGCGGACAAATTCAACGGCTGGGAATATTTACCAGCTGGGGAATACAGTACCATCTGTCCTGCCGTGCGCGCATTGACGGCGAGCTCGGACCAAGTCACTTTTGTACTTTGGGTATCCAAGCTAATAGCGCTCGGCCAAATAATAGCACCAATGCCATCGGCGATACTGCCCAACACCATGACCGTGCCCAGTTTGTTCACTAGAGTTTGGGTATTTTGTAATTCCGAACTTAATTTTTGCGCACCGGACAATTGATCAACGCTTAAAGTGCGATAATAAAGATCACTGCCTTCTTGATAAGTTAGGAAATAACTGCCAGCTAACCCAGATTCAATATTAGCGTTTTGCCCATTGTTGGCGATGTCTTGAATGTTACTGAGATTTAAATTCTGATCAACCAAAGCAGTACGAATTACACCGTCTTGTTGGTAAATCAACGCTTGATCGGCCCAACCAATTTGTGATAAGGAAGCGTTCATCGTACTCTCTTTACTGATTTGATAATTAGCAACATTCATACTGAGCAGCTTGGTCGGCTGATTGCTCTGGCTATAAGCTAATCGGACATGGCCGGCGACAACCACGCCACTAACTTCTGACACTACCGCATCCGTGATAATTGTTTCTTCCTTGATCACTTCGCCACGGCCCGAGATCACCACATACTTCAAATAGCCATTGTCGCCGTAAGCAATCAATAAATAATTATTACTTAGTGCCAGCGCCGTTAAAGCCGTAGTGGCACCACTATTGAAAACCTTGCTCGGCATAATAATCTGGCCTTCGCTATTGATAATAGTAACTTCGCCAGCCTGACCACTGTGTTCATTGGTATAAATAATAGCTGCGCTACCATCAGAGGTGGCCACAACCGTCACATGACTTACTTTATTATTACTAAAGGTACCGCTATTAATCTGACGTTGATTAGCATCTAATAATAAATACTCGCCGGCATTATCCGTGGCCAGCGCCAGTAACATTTGTCCATTTTGTAATAAACTGGCGGAAAGCTGCTGAGCTTTTTGCTTACTGATGGTCAGGACTGAGGGTTCTTGCTGATAAACTTTGGCTTGCTCCAATGGCAAACTATTCTTGATTTGTTGTTTAATAGAGTCGGCTAAACTGGCAGAGTAAATATTACCTGTCACGTACAAATCCTGAGCCACTTCCGTGCTGCCAGTTACATAGAGATCGCCACTTTCCGCTACCTTCGCGGCAACACTACCTAAGCCAACGCGTAGATAACCATTCTCGGCAATCAAAGTGGCGATATTATCCATACCACTAACAGCCAGAGAAGCATTGTCGCCGGCTGGTTTTAATATAATAGAACTATTCGCGGCGCTGGTTTGCAAGACTAAGTTGCCATTGCCGGCTTTTAAGGCCATATCATTGGTTGAGGTTATTTGATTGCTAGTTAAAGCCAAATCAGCGACCGCCACTGAGGCAAAATAACCGGTTGACCAGCGGTTAGTAACACTGCCAATGTCATATTTATCAGTTTCGTTCGGATTTAGTGAAGAGGTAAAAGATCCTTTGACATCAATCAAGTCCGAAGTCGCGTCACCCAAAGTCAAGTTGCCGTGCAAAGCTGCATCGCCACCCAAGGCAAAAGAACCAGCTAAATCAAAGTTGCCCAGCGAGTCAATCTTGCTCACTGTTTGTTGGGCCTGATTCTTGATCGTCAAGGCTGATAAGCCTTGGTTATCATCAAGGTCCAGGACAATACCGCGCACGCGGCCAAGATTATTACTGCTGTCGGCGGAAATAACTAAACCCTCGGCAGTTGATTTAATCGAGCCCATGCCAACATTATTACCAATCTTAACTTCGCCGCTGGTAGCCAAGCTGCCTTCAATCTTGGTTTCCCCGCCATAGGTAATGGTGAGCGGTCCTTTGATCTCCGTGTTGCCACCAACCTTCAAACCGCCGGCAAATTCGGAATCGCCCAAACCATCAATGGTCAAAGATGGTCGTCCCGTGCCCGCATTTTCAATATTGATAACTTTACTAATATTTAATTGATCCGTGGCTTCTTTAATTAATAAATTTACTTCATCTTGAATTTCCATCGCGGCTATATTTTGCTGCACTTGTTGTTCAACCTGCTCCACGGTCAAAGATTTATTGCGACGCGAGATCATCACTTGAATAATACCCGTGTCGCCAGTCAATGACTCCAAAGCCACGCCAACGGTGGAGTCGCCAGCACTGGCCTTCATCACAAAACCTGGTTTGCTGGCTGACGTTAAACTATCGCCGATTAAGATCGCACCGTTTTCATTGGAAGCATGAGCTGGAATTTGTCCCAGCATAGCCACGATAACATAATTTTTGTTATTCTCAACAGCGCCATAACGATTACCAACAAAACCTGGCTCAGTGGACACAATGCCCATCACATTAGAATCATGGGCGCGATCACAGCGTTTGACAGCATTGGCTTTGGTTTCATCAATACAAACTGTTTCGCCAGCTTGCAAATCAGCATTGCGCGTTAAGAAATACTCGGCATAATCAGCACCGGCAGTCCAGGCATTGCTAGTACTGACATAAGCTGGCGTAGCACAATTGCCACCATTACCACAAACGCTTAATCTGTGGGTTGGATTGGTGGTATTAATACCGACGTTGCCGGAATAATTAACTACCATTTTAGAACTGCCATTAACTTGCAAATCCATCAGATTACCAGTAAAAGCAGAGTCGGCATTAACACCTAAATAAGTACCGTTAGCCGAGCCAGAAAAAAGTGTCAAGCCAGTTTTTTCGCTTTGCCATAATCCTAAAGCATTAGCAGAACTAGTGGGAAGACCATTCACTGTTAACTTATCATATAGATTTGTCCGACCATAGACAGCCAAATCTGATCTCATTTTAGACCCATTGGCGCCATTCAGCAA
>PFPO01000023.1 GCA_002793075.1 Candidatus Komeilibacteria bacterium CG_4_10_14_0_2_um_filter_37_10 | reverse complement strand
GACTGGAATTCTCTTGAAACCCAAAGGGAAACCCCGTATGAAAAAAAGCTATCTAGTTAAGATAGCTTTTTTGAGTGCGGGGAGGAGGTCATTTATTACTCTTGTGATTATTATTGATCAGTATTAGAATAGCATTATGATTATTATCCATATTTTATTAAGTATTACGGCCATTTCTTTAGTCTCATTAGTTGGTGTTTTCTTTTTATTTTGGCAAAAAAATGTCTTGGATAAAGTGATCGCTTGGTTGGTTAGCTTATCAGTAGGAGCGCTACTTGGTGATACCTTTTTTCATTTATTACCGGAAGCAGTGGCGAAAAATAACGGACTAATCACTTGGTTGTTAGTAGTATTTGGTATTATCATTTTTTTGATCTTAGAAAAGATTATTCACTGGCGACACTGTCACATTTCAACATCTTCGGATCATCCACATCCAGTTGGTTTGATGAATACATTGGGTGATTTATTTCATAATTTTTTTGATGGCATGATTGTGGCCGGTTCTTATTTGGTTAGCCCAGAACTTGGACTTATGACAACGCTCGCTGTTCTCGCTCACGAAGTACCGCAAGAGATCGGTGATTTTGGTATATTACTGTTCGCTGGTTATTCGCGCAGCAAGGCCTTGCTGATTAATTTCTTAACCGCTAGTAGCGCTTTTTTGGGAGCTCTCCTAATTTATTTTTTAGGACCTAATATTTATAATTTTACTGATTATATTGTGCCGTTAACAGCCGGTGGTTTTATTTATATTGCCGTTGCTGATTTGTTACCCGAGCTACAAAAAGAGAGCCGTACGGCCCACTCTTTTTATCAAATTTTTGGTATTTTGATTGGTTTGGCTCTGATGTTGTTTCTGAAGTATTTAGTAGCTTAAAAGTAAGTAAAAAATTAGCTTTTTATTGGAAAAAAAGCTTTTTTTTGTTATAATGAAAATGGTTAAATACTAGCTGCAAATTTATGAAAAAATTATCTCTCGTTTTTATTATCTTAATGATGGTTATTATTGCTGGTTGTGCCAAGAGCAATGTTGTTCGTCAGGCAGAACAGCAGAAACAAGCAGAAAATAAAGTAAAGGGAGTGCTTGAAGTATTGACGGTGGATGCGGCTGGTGTAGCAACTCCCGGTGTTGATGTTTGGGTTTGGCAAAAGGACAAGTATAGCGATGGTGAGGTTTTTGGCAAACAAACCAGTAGTCAAGATGGTGTGGCTTTGTTTGAATTGCCGGGCGGTTCTTATATTATCAATCTGGCGCCCAATAAGTATTTTAGCACCGCCACGGAAGTTACTAAGAGTATGATCTATTTGGATGTCAAAGCCGATGGTGAGCGGTGGCAAAGAACTTTGCAATTACCAGTCAACATTCAGGCCAGTGGTTTTTCTTTTTGCGAAGATTTGGGTTGTTTGGAAGAAAAATTTGCCTTATGCGAGCCAGCTAAGTTAACCATCCAAACAACGGACAGTAACAATCAACCGGTGAATATGACGATGATGGTGGTTGGTTGGGAAAAAGACAAGTGTCATTATGAGGCCATCGGCGCCACGGTTCGTAACTGCTTTTTTAATAAAAAAGATCTATCCAAGGATTTAGCTAAGGAGTTAATGGGAGCGGAAAATAAGGGATTACAAAAAATTATAACTAAGAGCTGCCAATAAATATATGATTAATAAAAAATTTATTTTAACACAATTTTTTGTTCTACTCGTTGGTGTTCTTTTTGCTTGGACTAATTTTACTATTGAGCTGATCAATTGGTTTCAGAAAAAAAGCTGTACTCTTGGCTGCTCAGCAGGTTTGGTCAATCCTTTTTTGACACCGTGTTTTTATGGGGCAATATTTTTTTTAATCGCCTTTTGTTTAAGCGTAGCTATTCTACAACAAAGCAATGGAACAAAGAAATAAAATTATTTTTATTATTGTCATTATCCTATTAATTGCTACGGCTATTTTTTTGTTGTGGAATTATCAGCCGGCAGCGATGGTGAATCAGGAAGTTAATGATGAGATAACTAATAACAATCAACAACCACCCATTGATGATGATGAGCAACAGAACCAAGTTCAGGAAGTGATTATCGATCAGCCAGTTATCAATGGTAAAATAAGTAGCCCAGTCAAGATCGTTGGTAAGATTAAGGGCTCTTGGTTTTTTGAGGCCTCTTTGCCAATAAAAATAGTTGATAATAATGGTCAAGTTCTGGGTGCTGGCACAGCGCAAGCATTGACTGATTGGATGACTGCAGAATTTGTTGATTTTAGTGCGGAGATTAATTTTTTACCACCCGGGACAACAACGGGTAAGATTATTTTTGAGGCTGATAACCCCTCCGGTGATCCCCAGCGCGCAAAAAGTTATGAATTACCAATTACTTTTTAAACTAAGAGACAATGGTTAATTTTGAAAAAGTAAGAGTAGAAAAAAAAGAGACAATAGGACAAAGATTGGAAAAGGTTTTAGCTTTGACAGCCGAGGAAATTAACGAGCAATTACGAAAATACGCGCCGGATAATAAGAATATCCCATATGTTGATAGTGGCGGTCAGATTGAAATGACCGCTTTTAGAGTTAAGCACGGTGGGCCTTATGCTCAGGAAGATATTCGACACGATCAGCAGACGATCAATAACTGTTTAGATAGCTGGGGTGGACTATACAAAGAAGAGGTTAAAAAAAGATTTGAACAAAAAGCTGGTCGCGAATTAAGTATTGAAGAATTACGATTAGCTTATCAAAAAGAGCAACAAAAAAGTGAAGGACATCTAACGGAAGTAGTAATTACCATTCTCTTGCATCGTTATCTAAAGGATCGTTTAATAATAATGCGCACGGCACCATACGATGATTATCAAGGAATCGTCGGGCAAGCAGGACGCGTTGATCATCTAATGATTGATAAGAAAAGTGGCAAGGTCATTTGCACTTTTGACGATATTGAAGTAGTGGGCGATGAAAGTCGTTTGGAAACTAAGCAAGAAAAAATAAAAAAAATTGCTCACTCCGGTGGTGCGCATATCAAATACGGATTTTCTTTAGACGGGGAAGGTGCAGATAAAAAATTAATCCGCGGTAGTTTGCATAACGTACCAGCATTTTATTTACAAATGAATAAAGAAACATTGCAAGAAATGATTGAGGAGATTGGTAATAACAAAAACAATCAGCCAACGGAAAAAGAGATATTTATGGCCAGTTCGTTACTTGGTCAATTACAACAGCAATCCTCACAAATGTTAAAGGAGCAAGAATACTTACCGACCAAGCTCAAACAAAACTTGTTAGCGACGCAAGAATTGTTTAATCATATTTAGCTATCTGAGTTAAGAATCGCTCGGTAAGGGGAGCGGTTTTTTTATTTTAAATTAATTTGATTACTGACCACCAATTATTAATATAGTCAGCCCTTTTATTTTGAAATTTTAGATAGTAAGCATGTTCCCAGACATCAATAGTGAGTAATGGTTGGTGGCCCAATGATAATGGTGAGTTTTGATTTGTCGTAGAATATATTTGTAATTGATTGTTTTGATCGCGCACTAGCCAAGCCCAACCACTGCCAAAATGATTCAGAGCAGTTTGGGAAAACTTTTCTTTAAACAAATCAATTGAGCCAAAGGTGGTGGTAATTTCTTGTTGTAATTGTTCATCTGGTTTATTAGCAGGGTCCATAATTTGCCAAAAAAAGTTATGGTTAGCAACGCCGCCACCATGATTGATAATAGCCTGTTTATCCTGGGGATCTATCGTGTTCGTATCTATTTTGGTTAGTAACTCCGCTACTGTAAATTCTTGAAGGGTAGGATAATTTTCCAACGCCTTATTGAGTTTATCCACATAGGTTTGATGATGTTTACTATGATGAATTTCCATAGTCTTGGCGTCCAGATAGGGCTCCAGAGCGTCATAGGCGTAGTTGAGCTTAGTTAATTGGTGCATAAAATAAGCAGTTAATGTTTATTTTTTTATTATAGCATAAGAAAAACCGTCTTCCCATTGAAGACGGTTGTTCATGATTTTTATTCAAAAGGTTCAAAGTCAATTTGGAACTTTTGTTTTCTGATTTTGCAAAGTGCTGTTCTTAATTCTTGGTACTCGATCAGATCAGAAGGATCTGTTTCGCGATCACTGATCACTTTTTCACAGGCAGCAATTTCCTGATCAAGCTCCAGCTGAGACATCTCTGAATAGTTGCTTGTTAGCTCCATAATCTTCTTTTCCTATTTTGTGATTGAACGATTTTTACTTATCTTAGTACAAGGTCAACACCTTTGTCAAATTAAGCGTTAGTCTATTTGATAGTTAACATTAACTTCAATAACCATTTCTTGTTTACCACTAGGAACAAGGGGACTGGCTGCACCACCACCCATGCCCATTTTGTAAGCATCCATCGGCTCTGGACTACTGATCATATTTTCCCAGAGGCCAACAATATTACCCAGGTCAATGTCTAAAGTCTTAGCAATATCCTCAGCTTTGTTGCGAGCGTCAGTAATCGCCTTAAGTCGTGCTTCTTGTTTGATGGCATTGGCATCAGCGGCTTCAAAGGTGACGCCAGATATTTGATTAACACCAGCCTTAGTAGCAACGGCGATGACTTTAGCAATCTTGTCTTGGTTATTTTTTAAATCTTTAATTTTTACTACCACTGTTTGGTTGGCGCTATAGCCACTCAAAGCAGAAGCGTTATTAACAAAATCATATTGTGGTGTCAATGTATAGTTTTGTGTTTTGATGTCATCGGTACTCACCCCAGCATCAGTAATAGCTTTGACGATGCCATTAATTTTGTTATTAAGTTGGTTAAGTGCCTCATCAGCTTTACTGATTTTATCAATCTGGACGCCCATATTGATATTAGCTACCTCGGGTGTATATTCTACCCTACCCTGACCAACAACGGGAATTTGCCATTGCGGATTACTGATTATCCGGTCACGTAATAAAGCAACTAGCACAATAGCTACAACTGCTAAGATTAAGAGGGATTTATAAATTAATTTGCCATAACCCCGACAGCATTTCTGGCCGTCGCCACAGCAGGTAGTTTTTTGATCATCTGCGGACATAATATTAACATTAATAATTAATATTAGTATTATAGCATAAAAAATAACCCTCAAGTTTGTTTTGCGGGTTGGGGTTTAATGAAAGATTGGCATGAGGTATATTATCAGCCAGAGAATAATGAATGAGTAGACGCCAGCAACAACATCATCAAAAATGACACCAAAAGGGTTTGTTAGTAATGGATGTTCATCTAGCCATTTAATGCCTAGTGGTTTAGTGATGTCAAAAACACGAAAAAGAAGTAGCGACAAAGCTAAAGCAACCAAGAGCATACTTTTTTCTACCCCCAGTAGAGTAATCGGTAGTACAGCTATCCATTGGCCAATGAACTCATCAATAACTATTTGTTACTGATCTCTAATTCTCGTACCATCACGATAGTCAGGACTACTACCTAACCATATTTCGGTTCGCGTGATGGTCAATAGACCCAAGAAAATACTGACGACAATCAGATAGATTACATTGGTTGTGGTTAGGGGTATGATTAAGAAGAATAGTAGTGCTAGAATACTACCCATAGTTCCTGGTGCTAGTGGTATCAAGCCAGAAAAGAATCCAGTAGCGACAGTAACACAAAGAAAGTCTTTTATTTTTTTCATAATTAACTCCTGGATAATAAGTGAATGTTCGATTTTTATTACCCTAACAATCATTATTAATTCTGTACCTAAAATAGATGAGTGTTATAAATGTTAATATTTAGCGTATAATATAATAGACAGCTTATGATTAACACAGTTGACTTTACGCAATTACCCGATCAGGAGATAGTGCAGAAGGTTTTGGCTAATCCTGATTATTATATGATTATCATGGACCGTTATGAAAATAAACTGACGGCCTATATTCGTCGCATCTCCGGATTGTCACCGGAAGACATTGAGGATGTTCTGCAAGAGACTTTTTTACAAGCTTACCGGAGTCTGAATGATTATGATGAGAGCTATAAATTTTCCACTTGGATTTATCATTTAGCCCACAATAAAACTATTGATTTTTGGCGAAAGCACAAAAAACATTTGAGTAATTTGGAACTGGACGAGCAAAAAGATTTTGTGGCTTTATTGCGTGATGATACCAATGCGGCGGAAAAGATGGATCAATTAATTGATCGTCATAAGGTCATGCGCGCTTTAGAAAATATTAGCTTAGAGCAGCGCGAGGCATTGATACTGCGTTATTGGGAAGATAAGAGCTACGAAGAAATGAGTGACATTCTCCACAAACCGATTGGCACTGTTGGCGTTTTGATCAGTCGCGCTAAAAAAGAATTAAAAAAACACATCGCAAATATATGAGCATCAAAGACAAAATATTAATCAAAATCAAAGATCAAGAGATCAAACCCAAGCCGCGCTGGTATTGGCGGGTATTACAGATTATCAAATGGACGCTGATTAGTTTCTTACTAATTCTAAGTGGCTGTGCTGTTAGTGCGACAATGTATTTATTGCATGAACGAGAATGGGACGTTGCCTGGCAGGCAGCTAATAATTTTGGCGAGTATTTATTAATGATACTGCCAATATTCTGGCTAGTATTTTTAAGTTTGGCACTGATTATTATTTATTATGAATATCGTCAAACCAAGGAAGGGTATAAATATCAAATCAGCTCAGTTATTGGGATCACGATTTTGATTAGCTTGGCTCTGGGTGGTATTATTTATGCCTTTGATATTAATTATGACATCGATCAACAAGTTAACGCTCAGCCACAGTTTAATTATAGTAGTACGGAGTTTCATCGACGTGACGTTTGGAGTAGACCGAGCAGAGGATTTTTAGCTGGTGAAATTATTTTAATATCAGACGGACAACGCTTAAATCTTTTGGATTTCAATCATCAACAATGGCAGGTATTCTATCAACACGCGCAAATTCGGCCGCGGGCAGTATTACAGCAAGGCGAATTAATCAAAGTTATGGGCCAAGTGAATGATGATAATGTTTTTAACGCTGTAGAAATTCGTCCCTGGCAGAAGTAATAGTTGAAATAATATTTAGTCATCCCGCGTATTACTGATTAGAGAATCTAAGAGGCGCCTCTTGATACTCGACAATTCTAAAAAATAACTAATAATAAGATGAAGAATAAAATAAAGTATTTCGTGGCCCCAGTGGCCTTGTTAGCTCTTTTTTCTCTGGTGACGTCATCCGCGTTGGCAAGTAGTAGCAATACGACAAAGTATGGACCGGCTTATACACCAGAAAGAGAAAAAGTTATGCAAACCATCATGGAGAATAAAGATTATGATGGCTGGGTAAAATTAATGGATAATAGGCCAATAACCCAGAAGATCACCAAAGATAACTTTGCTAAATTCTCGGAAGCTTATCTTTTGGATAAAAAGGGAGATGTAGTTGGCGCTGATAGTTTACGTAAAGAGCTTGGTTTGAGGAGTAAGGATGCGCCTAAAGGTTGGGCGATGGCTCAAAAGAACAAGTGGTCCAAGCAACATAATATTGACAGGGATAATAAATATCAAAGAAACAGATAATCAATAAAACCTTGGTGCATAATATATTACCGAGCGACTCCGCTATCGTTTAACGACTAGCGGAGTTGTTCATTTAGGGCAAAAGATTGTATTATAATACTGATAAACATTAAGACATTATATATGAGAGAAGTATATTTAGATCACGCAGCAACTACTTATTTATTGCCAGCAGTGAAAAAAGTCATGGATCAATATGCCGAAAAGTATTATGGTAATCCCTCAGCGCTTTACACGCAAGCATTGATTGCTAAGCGTGCGGTAGATCAAGCTAGAAGCTCCATGGCCAAAATTTTCCATTGCCAAGATCGAGAGATTATTTTTACTGGCTCTGGTACCGAGAGTGACAATCTAGCCTTGCAGGGTGTGGCTCGGGCATTACCAGTTGGCGAAATTATCGTGTCCAGCATTGAACACCCTGCGGTATTAGATACGGCCAAATATTTAGCAACGCAAGGGTGGAATATTATTAGGGCGCCGGTGGATCGAGACGGCTTAGTACTAGTGGATAAACTGAGAACATTGGTTAATAAAAACACCAGATTGGTCAGCGTTATGTACGCTAATAATGAAATTGGTACCATTCAACCGATTGCTAGTTTGGTAAAATTGGTAAAAAAAATAAATCCCCATACATTGTTTCATACTGATGCCTGTCAGGCCAGTCCTTATCTGGATCTAGATATTAATAAGTTAGGAGTTGATTTATTAACGCTCAATGGTAGTAAAGTCTACGGTCCAAAAGGCGTTGGCCTCTTATTTATTAAGAAGGGAACGCCGATCAAACCACTAATTTTTGGCGGCAGACAAGAGTTTGGTTTACGATCTGGTACGGAAAACGTGGCGGGGATAGTCGGATTAGCAACGGCACTTATGTTGGCTCAAAAGAATCAGCAAAAAGAAAGTGCCAGGCTTTTAAAATTAAGAGAGGTATTGATTAACGGCATTATAAAAAAAATAAAGCGAGTGCGAATCAATGGTCATCGTACCAAGCGCCTACCGAACAATATTAATATGACTTTTATTGATATTGAAGGCGAGGCGATTTTGCTTTATTTAAATCAGTACGGCATTATGGCTAATACTGGTTCGGCTTGTGCTTCGCACAGTTTAGACGTGTCACATGTTTTACAAGCTATTGGCCTACCCTATGAGCTGATTCACGGCAGTATTCGTTTTACTTTAGGTCAACGCAATACACTAGCAGATATTAATTATGTTTTGCGAGTATTACCCAAGATCATTCAAGAGCTGAGAAATATTTCACCAGTTCATTTGAATAATAGTCAACCTCATCCACAAATAAAAAAATAATAATAAAAAACCGTCATCTATTTTCGACAACGGTTTATTAGGAGTTGTTAGTTTTTGCACAGAGGACACAAGTGAAGATTGCCGGGAATGATTTCTACAAACCCTTTTTCTTGATGGCCACAATCGAGACAAATGTGTACGAAGTGTTTTTCAAATTCAACTGCGACTTTTTCCGTTCGGACGCAATAGAATTGTTCCAGATAACAGCATGGACAGATACAATCCAGCTTTTCTACTACTTCTAACTCAGTAGTAAGATCAGGGACCAATTCTCTAATGCGTTGATTGATCAACAACTCATCTTGTAAGACAGACATAGAGCCTCCCTTTTGGTGAACGAATAGTGCTAATATATTATCATAAACTTGAAGCTTTTGGCAAAATCCAGTATGGTATTAATAACTTAAATAGATTAATAATTTACTTTTTATATATGCCGGTAAGTAAAAAGAAAAAAGTAATAGCCGATGGTGTTGGTCAGCAAGGCAATTGGCTTTATTCCAACATTGTTAAAAAACATTTTTTTCAGCCACAAAATATCATGATGCCGGGAACTGAGGAAAAATTTAAAGCCAATGGCGTGGGCTATGTCGGATCGCCAGCCTGCGGCGACATGATGAAGGTTTTTCTCAAGATCGATCCCAAAACTGAAAGAGTAAAGAAATTTAAATGGCAAACTTTTGGTTGTGCTTCAGCCATCGCCTCAACTTCCATGCTTTCAGTAATGGCGACGGAAAAGGGTGGCATGAAGATTGATCAGGCTTTAAAAATACGACCACAAGATATCATGGCTCGTTTAGGTGGGTTACCAGATCGTAAAGTGCACTGTTCAGTGCTCGGTGACAAAGCACTACGGGCGGCCATTAATGATTATTTTAAAAAAACATAACA
>PFPO01000022.1 GCA_002793075.1 Candidatus Komeilibacteria bacterium CG_4_10_14_0_2_um_filter_37_10 | reverse complement strand
AATAATTACAATAACCTAGAACACTGTGCCCTGGGTGGTAAAACCCCAAATGAGGTATTAGCTAGAGTGCAAAATGTGTGTACCTAAAACAATTTTGACCCCTGGGGTTAATATACGCCCTAATATTAGAGAAAAAGAATTTATTTTTAACCAACCCCTGGAGTTGATTTTGAGAAAAAGAAAAAAGCTCTCTTTTTACAGAGAGCTTTAATCATAAACCGGCAATGACCTACTTTCCCACACCACCAAGGCAAGTATCATCGGCGCTGAAAGGCTTAACTTCCGAGTTCGAAATGGGATCGGGTGTTTCCCTCTCGCTAGAATCACCGGAAACAAATAAACAATAAATTATTTATTTATCTCCGTTGACCTAGAGTTTGGTTGCAGGAAAAATAAGAAATGATAAAACAATAACGCTTATCAAAAAGATAAATACCATTACCAGTTTCACGCTACCTTTTTTAAGTAACATAATCAAACGTAATCTATTAAATGCGCTAAAATTAAGTTGTATTCCAAATCGGAATATTTGGTGGTTACTCGGCTTATTAGTACTCCTCGACTCAATTCCTTACGGAACTTACATCTAGAGCCTATCAAGGTCATAGTCTCTGACCAGCCTGATAACGAATTCTAATCTTGGGATCGGCTTCGTGCTTAGATGCTTTCAGCACTTATCACAACCGAACGTAGCTACCCAGCGATGCCCCTGATAGGACAACTGGTACACTAGAGGTTCGTCCTTCCCGGTCCTCTCGTACTAGGGAAGAGTTCCCTCAAAATTCAACGCCCATAGTGGATAGGAGACCGAACTGTCTCACGACGTTCTGAACCCAGCTCGCGTGCCGCTTTAATTGGCGAACAGCCAAACCCTTGGGAGCTTCTACACCCCCAGGATGCGACGAGCCGACATCGAGGTGCCAAACCACGCCGTCGCTGTGGACGCTTGGGCGTGATCAGCCTGTTATCCCCGGAGTAGCTTTTATCCGTTGAGCTTCCGCCGTCCTATATCGTACGGTCGGATCACTAGCTTCCGCTTTCGCGACTGCTCGGGTTGTCGCCCTTGCAGTAAAGCTGGCTTATGCGCTTGCACTATCTCCCGGGTTTCCATCCCGGAATAGCCAACCTTTGTAAACGCCTCCGTTACTCTTTGGGAGGCAACCGCCCCAGTTAAACTACCCACCAGATACTGTCCACTTACCTGATTCAAGGTCAAGTGTTAGATTTAAAATAGCCTTAGGGTGGTATCTCACCGTTAGCTCCATCCACTCCGAAAAGTGAACTTCAAAGCTTCCCACCTATACTGAGCAAAAACAACCTTAAACCAATACCAAGCTATAGTAAAGCTTCACGGGGTCTTTTCGTCCAACTACGGGTAACCAGCATCTTTACTGGTCTTGTAATTTCACCGAGCTCCTCGTTGAGACAGTTCTCAAGTCGTTATGCCATTCGTGCAGGTCGGAACTTACCCGACAAGGAATTTCGCTACCTTAGGACCGTTATAGTTACGGCCGGCGTTCATCCGCGCTTCAGTTCAGAGCTTGCACCCCTCACCTTAACGTTCGGACACTGGCCAGGCATCAGCCCCTATACTTCACCTTACGGTTTATGCAGGGACCTGTGTTTTTGATAAACAGTCGCTTGAGATCTTTTGCTGCGGCCTCCGTAAACGGAGGCAGTGCTTATCCCGAAGTTACGCACGCTTTTTTGCCGAGTTCCTAAACGAGGATTATCTCGTACACCTGAGGCTTCTCGCCTCACCCACCTGTGTCGGTTTCCGGTACGGTTACCGTTGACTTAAAACTCTTAGAGGTTTTTCTTGCCCGTCTCGCCCCTTAAATTGACCTTGGCCCGAGAGCCGCGATCTTCTGACCGCCATTGTGTTTAATGGTCTTCCGGATTTGCCAAGAAGTCCACACGCTAGCAGCCAACGTCTAAATCATGAAAACGCTTAAAGTTAAAAACGGTGTCCCCCCATCGATCATCAACGGCAGGGCAGGAATATTAACCTGCTCATCCATCGCCTACGCCATTTGGCCTCAGCTTAGGACCGCCTAACCCTGGGTCGATTTGCGTTGCCCAGGAAACCTTGGGTTTTCGGTGGACTGGGTTTTTGCCAGTCTTTGTGCTACTCATGCCAACATTCTCTCTTCCTTAGCCTCCACAGCTCCTCACGGTACTGCTTCAATGACTAAGAAATGCTCCCCTACCACCCCTCAAGCCGAAGCTTGAAGGATCCCTATCTTCGGTAGTTAGTTTAGCCCCGTTACATTTTCGGCGCAGAAACTCTCGACTAGTGAGCTATTACGCTTTCTTTAAAGGATGGCTGCTTCTAAGCCAACCTCCTAGTTGTTTGAGAATTAATACCACCTTTGACACTTAACTAACATTTTGGGACCTTAAATGAGGGTCCAGGGCTGTTTCCCTTTTGACTCGTGAAGCTTAGCCCCCACGGTCTGACTCCCTTAGTATAGAGTACCTGGTATTCGGAGTTTGGTTAAAGTGAGTAAGGTTTCCCTCCTCACCTCATCCAGTGCTCTACCCCCAGGCTCCACTAAGAGGCTAGTCCAATAACTATTTCGGGGAGAACCAGCTATTGCCGGGTTCGATTGGAATTTCTCCGCTATCCACAGCTCATCCCCTAGTGTTGCACGGCTAGTGGGTTCGGACCTCCGCCAGTTGTTACGCTGGTTTCATCCTGTCCATGGATAGGTCACCCGGCTTCGGGTCTTGTACCTGCTGCTAGTTAATTTTTTAGTGAATCCGCCAAAGGCGGACTTACTAAAAAAATAACAATGGCCTGTTAAGCCTCGCTTTCACTACACCTCCCTCTCGTAAGAGTTAGATTTGGCAACAGACACAAACTCGTTGGCTCATTCTTCAATAGGCAGGCCGTCGGGCATTTCCGCCAAAGGCGGACATAGCCCTCCGACTTTTTGTAGACATGTGGTTTCAGATACTATTTCATCCCCCTCACCGGGGTGCTTTTCACCTTTCCCTCGCGGTACTTGTTCACTATCGATCATCAAAGATATTTAGCCTTAGTACATAGTCGTACTTGCTTCCCCCAGGATTTCTCGTGTCCTGAGGTACTCAGGTTAATCACCACAGAGCGATAATTTCTTTTATTTACAGGGCTTTCACCTTCTTTGGCTCCACTTTCCAGCGGATTCAACTAGAAAATTAAACTAGATAAACTCTGTCTCGGATTCTCAAGCTCCAATCGTAACCACCTTCAACGCCTTACTCAGTGCTAGCCTTGAGAGCATTACACCATCACACTAAACAGTTCCGAAGAACTATTTAGTGCCTATGGCTTAACTAGAAGTAAAGTTTAGGCTCTTCCCCTTTCGCTCGCCACTACTTAGGGAATAGAAAGTAATAAAGCGGATAACTGATCAATAAAGATCAGCCATCAACTTTATCACCGTTATTTCTCTCTTTTCCTCTGGGTACTAAGATGTTTCAATTCCCCAGGTCTTCCTCATTAACCTATGAATTCAGTTAATGATGTTCCGCATACACGGAACGGGTTACCCCATTCGGAAATCTCCGGGTCAAAGGTTGCTTGCCACCTCGCCGAAGCTTATCGCAGGCTGCTACGTCCTTCATCGTTCTTTGATGTCTAGGCATCCACCACACGCCCTTATTGTAACCGCCAAATATTCGGATCTAGTTACAACTTCTTTTGAGCGCACAAATAATAGATATATTTAAAAAATTACAAAATTTTTTATGCTGATTATGTTACTTATTGACTTGTTAAAGTCCACTGGTACAAAAAACCGCTGAACGAGCCAAGCGGTCTTACTAATCAAGAAAAAGAGGGCAGTTTTATCCGCTAGACTTATCAATGATTAATAAAGCTTTGCTCATAAAATTTCTCTTCAGAAATTAGTAGTTTTTTGACCTGTTGATAAGCTAATTTCTTTTCCTATCAACAGCTAACCTATTATATGGTAGTCAAAAATATTTGTCAATAGATTATGCTGCGCTAATTTAATAAATGTTTTATTACAAATTTAACAGGTTTTTTAGCAAAAAAAACGCAAAAACATTGACTTATTGCGATAATTGTGTTATCTTTTACTATTACAAAGAATTTTAACAATAGAAATAAATTAATAAGGAGTTGGTCATGGAAACTACAAAAAGTACCGAGGAGCTGTGGAAAGATTTTAACAACACTCATGATTTAGAATTAAAAAAACAACTAGTAATTAACTACTTGAGTATCATATATGAAGTAGTTAATTCCATGACTTGGTTAAAAGATGGGGTTGCCGACCTTGATATAGTACGTTTTGGTGTTGAGGCTTTAAGTGAGACGATTGATCGATTTACTTCAGAAACAGGGGATGGTTTTGAGCTATATGCTAAACACCGAATCAAATGCCAAATTATTGATCAATTAAAAATAATATTTCTTAACCCCCTAAGCATAGCAAGGGGTGATGGTCCAGCGCATTTGTTACCAATAGAACAATATCGCTTAATCAATAAGGTCATCTCACCGACTACTGACCCAATCACCAATCCTGAACAGATTGTTATATTGGATACTATCGCATTATTCAATAAAGAGGAGCGACTAATATTTATCCTTTACTACTACGAGGGTCTAACACATCGGGAAATTTCTACTGTTTTGAATCTCACCATAACGCAGGTTAAAAAAGTTTACTGCGATCTGCTTAGTAAAATAGAAAAATCCTTAACCACTGCTAAAATATAGCGGTGGTTTATTTTTTTATTGCTCAGCAATTTAAAATTATTTTCTTATCTGTTTAACTCCCGCGCGTAAAAGAAAAGATAGAGCTATAATTAAAACAATAGCGATTATAAGTAAGGGGGTAATCATTAAAAATGATCCACCGGAATTGATTCCAAAAAAAGAAAAGATAACAGTATACCCAATCACCAAGATCATGAATAGTACGGCCAAAAAAATCATTAAAATTCCTAATATTTTTGATTTTTGCATAAAGCACAGATATAACTTATTTAGATTAATTTTTTATGGGACATTGATTTATCAGCTAATTAAATTACTAAAATTATTTTTAAAACAATTTTGAACAGACCGTATCGTGCGATGTTTGTCGTAGCGTAGTGGAGGCAAATATGGGTGGCGGTTTTTGTAAAAAAACCGTAACCAGATATACCGTGTTATATGAAATACAGAGAATCGCTGTCGTTCACTTTTTTGGTCTAAGATAGATTAAAGCGAACACATAAAATATCAGCCCTATCATTTCAAAAATAGTTTGTACTTTCTTTTCGGGCCCACCAAGTTGAACAAAATCTATTTTTATGATAATTCCGACACTAAAAACAATAGCGATAATTCCGCTGATGATTATGACATCTAGCGAGTCAATATTCTTGACAGGATCTTTAGCAGTAGAGAGAAATAACAGAACAAGAATTATCGCTGCTAATGCTATAACAGTATCATAATATGGCTGATATAACCCGCTGACATAAAACGGAAAAAGTGTGAGCCCAAAAAAATGAACTGCAGCACCCACGAGGTAATATAGTGCGCCCAAAACTAAAAGTATTTTAAGGGCTTGAATTTTGTTCATAATTATCTGTATTTTATAACACTTAGCGTCCGCGCGTATGCGATGTTGAGAAGTGAGTGAGGGGGGGGTACGACGACGAACGGAATCGTATATGGAGCGTCCTGTTGTGTACATTTTTCCTCTGGGCTTAAGTATAGCAGTTTCTTAAAAGAATTAGAATTTGATTTTTTAGGAAAGGAAATATAGGTTTTTTTGCTCCCGACAAAGCGGGAGTCAAAAACAATTTTAAAAAAAGCCTAGTTTGTCTAGACCCTTATTTTATTTAGAAATTAAATTAAAAATATTCTTTGGCAAAAAGCACTAATACCAATCCCATTGGTATTGTTAGTATGGACTTTGTAAGTAGGCTCATTATTAATGTAAAATTTATTTGACAATAATAATATTTTGGAGCAATATCATACTACGAACATTAACAAATAAACTATGAGGAAAGATCATGAGCAATGAAACAAAAAAAACAGCCAAATTATTGAATGATTTTTTAGCAACACCACTAGCAAGTTCTCTGGCTAAATTAATAAATTGCTACAGCGGTGGTCACGTAAAATATTCTTTCTGTGATGAAAATAATGTTATCAAAACAGTAACTTGCCCACTAGCTAAAGCAATAATTTGCAAAAAGGTTGTTCAAATCGTTTTTGGCCCACCGCTAATAGCTGAGGGTTTTTTCCCAAATGAAGCAACAACATTAAAGAAGGTAGTAGTGAAAAGAATACAGGATCTAAAATATAGCCATAACATCGAAGATCCTTTTTGCCCTATTTTTTTTCAACATAACGGTGGTCGCCAACTTTCACTAACACTATATCCTGCCGGTAATCAAAATATCATTAATTTACAAAAATCGTTAAAAAGGATGGTCTGATATGTCATTAGCAAAAAAGATTGAACGCTTTAATCAAAAACCGTGCCCGGTATATCTGGAAGTTATTTTGGAAGATTTCTTGCATAATGGACAAGTACAAATTATTTGCGGTACTGGCTTCCAGAAACAAGTATTCCAAGGCATGCTCAGTAAAACCACTTGTGGTGATGAACAAAGTTTAAAATTATTATTCGCTTGGACGAAAAATAAATTGTTGACTACTTGGTCAGAAAAAACACCACCCTTACTTTGGGAAATTAAGGCAATTAACCTTCTGCATTGCCAAATAGATAGTAATAATTTTTACCGCTTAATACTAATACAAAAAAGACGCGTCATTAGCCGCCGTTACCAAAAAATTATTATTCTCAAAACTGGCGACCCCTTAATTTTATAACTGCTACAGTTTGTTATTACACTTCATTAAATAATTGATCATAAAAATCACAAGGGAATCTCGTTAATGGATAAACAAAATAGACTTCTTTACCAACAATACCGCTTGTTATTTACCAAATTACAGTTAACACTAGAAAGTGATTTGCCCATTAAGAAACTAAAAAAATGGCAAAAGGATGCTCTTTCAGAGGGGGTCGATTTTTTTCGACAGTTGCTGATCGCTTGGAATGAAGTAAATCAATCACCAAAAAATACTAAACAATCACCGAGTGATCAAACATTTCATTTTCTGTTCCTGCCCGAAGCGATAAGTATTTATCAACAAAAAAAAGTTGAGCTACTACCACTGACTCGTGAATTTGATCAAGAAAAAATCGGATTTCCGAAGTTGATGCGAAAAGCTCAGAGAAATCTTCAGGAAATAATAATCGGCCAAAAAAAACAAATGCGTATTCACTTTGCTCTACAAATCCTGATCAGTGAATTTAAACGACGCCTACAACCAAAATATAAACTCAGAAGCAGTTAAAAATACCAACTGTTTCATTAACCAAAAACCACTCTTAACAAGGGTGGTTTTATATTTTCTCGCTTATTTATTTTTAACAAAATCAGTAAAAAGTTTAATCAAACGTTCCTTTAATACTGGCAACTCAATCTCCTTTGCTAACTTCTCACCGTTTAATACACAGTTACTTCGTCCGGCTCGAGTAATCTTACCCAGCTCTTCAATGGTGATAATTTGATACTTAAAATCAGGATCAACGATCTGTTGATATAAATCAAGAATCTGATGATGGCTTAGGGGACCAGGATTAACTACATTATAAATACCGCTGCGTTCTTTTTTCATTAAATCCTCGGCTACTAGCAGCAAATCTTCCACTATGGTCATCGAGTTTTGTATATCAATTACTTTTTCGTAATGCGTAATCTTTTTCACAAAATTTCTCGGACTATTTAAATCACTATCAATTGGCATTCGCAATCTAAGTTGCAAAACATTAAAATCTCTGAGCAGTTGCTCGCTTAGGGCTTTGGTTAACGAATAAAAACTACCACCAAAGTTCGGCGCATCGTCTTCGCTAAAACCCCGACCACAATTATCGCCTTGATAAACACAACCTGAACCCAGGTGCAACATCCTAACACGTCGCGATTGACAAGCTTTGGCGATTTGTAAAGGCAATAATATATTACCAACAAAGGTTTCTTCGCGATGATCCTCGCACCAATCAATATTAGGACGACCAGTGATACCAGCGCAATTGATCACCCAATTTGGCCGATAGTGATCTATCTCTTTAACTACATCCTGTTCGCTATTAATGAAAACAGAACTCACTACTGAGTCACCAATATAATTTTTAAATTTTTCACCCAAATAACCATTGCCAATAATTAACTTCATGAATATATTTTAATAATCTTAAATTAATATTAAACAAATTTTAAATAATTAGCAATTCATAGCTGGGCTTTGTTATAATGTTATTAATTATGACTTTCAACAGTTATTATAAAAATTGGCTCTCCGGGCTCAAAAAACAAGATCAACTTAAATTAATCATGCAGATTTTGTTATTTTCCTTAGTGTTAATCATTTTTGTTGTTTTGCTAGCGCAAAAAATCAATCTTTCAGCTGTCGATCTAGGCCGGCACATCAAAAACGGTGAATTAATATTAAATGGTAACTGGGAAATATTTAATACCAATTACTACTCCTACACCCATGGTGACTACTTATTTATTAATCATCATTGGCTATCGGGGATTGTTTTTTATTTATTGAACCTCCTAGGTGGTATGACTCTGGTTTCTCTCTTTTTTGTGGCTAATATGCTTGCTAGTTTTCTACTGTTCTTTTATGTAGCTTACAAAAAGAATGGTTGGGAATGGCCCTTATTAATTAGTTTAATCGTCATACCGGTTATTGCCAGTAGGGCGGAAGCTCGACCAGAGGCTTTCAGTTATTTTATCTTTGCTCTTTACTACTATGTACTCTGGCGCTTTGATCAAAACATATCTAATAAAAAGATTCTCTATCTTCTGCCGCCATTAATGCTTTTTTGGGTTAATCTCCATGTTTTCTTTTTTCTAGGCTTATTAACTATTACTGCTTTTTGGCTGAAATACGCCTATGAATGGTGGCTCGCAAAAAATGCCTTATCCCAAACCAAACTTTTTCTTTTAACTAAGGTCGGAATAATCTGTGGACTTATTACCCTGATCAATCCCGCCACTTGGCGCGGAGCAATTCTGCCACTGACCATGATGAAAAATTATGGTTATCAAATATTAGAAAATCAATCATTTTGGTTTTTAGATCGTTTACACATTTACCCACCAAATTTATATTTCAAAATAGTTCTTAGTCTTGCTTTACTATCTTGGTTGATTGTAATTTATTCATTCCTGAGAAATAAAATACTACCAAATATCGCCGATCTTTTTCTCTGGCTTTTTATTACATCAATCTCTTTGGTAATGGTGCGTAATTTCCCACTATTTGGTTTGTTCTCCTTGCTAATTATTGTGAATAATTTTAGTCATCTACCTTTACCAGAAAAAAATAGTAAAACTAATCTAGTAATTACTTTGATCCTTGGCTTATTTATTGTTTTAATCTTACAAGGAAGCAACTATGAATATTGGCAAAGCAGACGAAACAACTTTGGTTTTGGTTTAACACCCGGGGTTAATAAAGCGGCGGAGTTTTATCAATACAACAAGCTCACTGGACCAATTTTTAATAATTATGATGTTGGTGGTTATTTGATTTATCACCTGGCGCCAACAGAAAAAATATTTGTTGATAATCGTCCCGAAGCTTATCCGACTAAATTCTTTACCACCGAATATGTGCCCATGCAAGACAATGAGCAAGTCTGGCAGCAACAACTTGCTAAATATAATTTTAATATTATCTTCTTTAATCGTAACGACTTAACGCCCTGGGCGCAAAAATTCTTAATCGCCCGAGTGCAAGATAATACTTGGGTACCAATTTTTGTTGATGATTATAATATTATTCTTATACGTAACTCTGATCAAAACCAAAAAATAATAAAACAGTATCACTTACCATCAGAAATGTTTTATATTAGATAAACATAAATAGTATTTGTAACGCCCTAAGATAAACAAAAAACACTTAGTAATATCTATCTAAGAGTTTTAATTCTACATACTCTCAACAATCAGCGAAATTATACAAGTTCCGCCAAAGACGAAATAAAACCATTCACTTGGGTTCGATCCGCCACCCGCTGCGCAAGCGCTAGCGTGGCGAGAAGGCGGAGAGATAAGCGCGCGAAGAAAAGGAATATTGCTTGCGAGCTGAGTGGAGTGATTCAGACTTGTTCTGAAGCACGCAACAATAAGTAGATAGACCGATTCAAATCTTTAATAAATGACACGATGTAATAATCTCTAAATGAGTATCTGAGCACATTTGGTCATTCTACATACCCGATGCGATATATTAACAAAAACATTCACTTGGTCTGAATCAAAGGTGCTTTGATGAAGAAAAGTGAATGTTTTAAGAGAAATAATTTATTGAACGGCGGAGTGGATCGAGCTAGACTCGATACACGCAGCTGTGAGATAAATTATGACGTAGTGGTGCTGGGGAGAGGACTCGAACCTCCATCCCTTGCGAGACATGGTCCTAAGCCATGCGCGTATACCAATTCCGCCACCCCAGCTAGTAACGACAGAATAAATTTACCAATTTTTTATTTATTAGTCAATCTGCAAACAAAAACAATGTAACTATTACATTGATAATTTATCTAATAACCACATTGTATATTTTATTAATACAAAGATTTGACTGTTGATAACTTTTGTACTAAACTATTGTTGATATCTCCTCAATTATTTCGCCCGGTAGCCGGGCAGTAGGAGGTATTCCCTTTTTATGCTCCCTCTTTATTAACCTTTCGAGATTGATAAGGAGGGAGCTATGAAGGCAAATTATTTCTCAAGGCATTAACTGCCTTTTTTTATTACATCATTTTCAATTTTGCCGCTACTGATAACACGCCCAAACCTATAGCGCCCAAACCATAACCAAAATAGTCTAATACCCCACCGCCCCTACTATTGGGTATGGAAACTTCTTTTTGCTCTTGGGTGCTGGCAATAATTTCGCTTTCCCGTATTTCAATGTTATTAGCTTGGTAAATAATTACTCTTAAACCGCTCGCAGTTTTACCCACGATCCCTTGAGCTGTGACTTGGTCACCAATTTTTCCACTGGGCCACTTCAAATTTGCCGAACTAGCCAACGCCAAACGTATCTGACCACTACCATCATCGATTATCCAGTTGGCCCCTTTTTTCTGTACCAACTCTCCGGTCACAACAACCAAACCATTAATCAACTCTTCAGTTACCTCACCTGAAGCCAAGACCATGGGCCGGGGTAATTGCCGTGACGCAACTTTAGTAATATCAGCTTGTTGTTTAATATTAATCTTAGCCGTCGTTGTAGTTTTTTTATATTGGCCAGTCACTAAGACTAAATCACCAACGGCAATATTAATAGTTGCTTCACCAAAATAGACTGGCAATCCCTGATCCAAATTAATTTCTCCAGCCAGAGAAACTTCCGCTAAATAAAATGTCTTTTTACTAACGCCATTTGCTGGTGCTACAACAATACCTTTAACGGTAACTACACGACTGCTGGTCAAATCACGCACTTCGCTAATAGTTAACCATTGTTGATTAATATCCTTAGTATCTTCCCGGCTATTTAATACAGCCGCTTGGACACATTCTGGCACTAACTGCTCAACCACTTTGATCTCTCGGGTTGATTCGTGTACAACCTTATTGTCTTGATCGGTTATTATTAATTTTACAATATAGCTATTAGGCTGATTGTATTGATGCTCTGCGGTTGGTCCTTCGCTGGTTTGTCCATCGCCCCACTGCCACGCATAGTGTCCACCGTCTTGATTAATCACTTCGTCATCAACATTAAAACGAATCTTCTGTTGAACATAATATTCATCAACGTTCACCGCTATCTTAACTATTGATGGTTGGGGTATTGTTTCTCCCATATTTACAGCATTGGGAGTTATCTTATCCACCCACTGCCATTCATTATTTTCCTGACGAGAATAAGATAGATTTTCCGATTTTTCATAGCTCACACTATCAATCAACTTACTACTTTGATCATATAAATAAACTTTTTCCGGTGTTGTATTATTTAAAGTTATTTTCGATTGCAGTCGGTAAACGACTAAATAACCACCAGCTGCTAAATTTGTTTGCAAAGTAAAGCTGGTACCACTCTCGTCTTGTAATCGCCAACCAATAAGATTTGCACTGTCAGTACCGACATTATACAATTCAATGAATTCTTGCTCCTCGTCATTGCCAGCTGGATCGGCGCACAACTCATTAATGACTATTTTAATATCTGCACTAATAGGCTCCGGTGGTGTTGGTGGCGGCGGCGGTACTATTGGATCATTATTTATTTCTTCTGGCTGACAATTACAACTATTTTCACCGCTATACTGTCCGGGCGTACCATTAATCTCGCCAGCCTGCCATTGTTCATTAATTAATTCTAATGTTTTGCCATCACCGTTGGCACCTGATGATACTGCATAAGTTACTTGTGCAATCCAATTGCTACCATCATCCAAGCTTAGTTTAATTTCTTCACCGTCATTGCTTAATTTAACAACTGAATCTAGCAACAGACCATTAAAACCTGGATGGTTATTTAAAAAGGTTGTAGCGTCGTCAGCTATCACCGCTACACCCCGGGGCGCTAAAATTGCTTCACCTTGAATAATATTTAGCAGATGTGCCGTACCATCATAAAAACGCCAATCATCATTAATAACAATAGCTGCCGTGCTGGCATTATAAATTTCTACCCATTCGTGTTTATCATCAGTGCCTGCCAAATCATACATAATCTCCGTAAAAATAATATCGCTACTGCTGGCCTGTAAATTTCCTAATGGGTAGAGCAATAAACCGATAATGATAAATGCTTTTAATTTCATAAATATTAGACGATCAATAATCAAAGTATATTAGCCGCGCCGACCCACTAGCTACAGGGTCAAGAGCTAACAAATCGGCGCGTTGACTAATACTAATTTTTAATCTCTTCCAGCTTCACCTCTTCAACAGAAATATCTTCACCCGTTAACTCTTCCGGTTGCTTTTGAGATTTACTACTGTGACCGAGCATAATCAAATTGTTGGCAATAATTTCCGTCATGTATTTTTTTACGCCATTGTCATCGGCCCAACTACGCGTTGCTAATCTTCCTTCTAAATAGACGTGGCTGCCTTTTTTCAAATAACGATTAATAATAGCCGCCAGATGTCCCCAGGCAATAACCGAATGAAACTCCACTGACTCTTTCGTCTTTTTGCTTTTCTGATCGCGCCAGAAATAGTTGGTGGCTAAACGAAAAACTGTCACATCGGTACCTGTTGGCATTTTCTTGGCAATGGGATCGGCTGCTAAATTGCCAATTAAAGAGACTTTGTTTAAATCCATACTGTTTGCACTTAATAATTAAAAAGTTCCGCAAAAGGGGGAGCTTTTTTATTATTAGTCAAAAATAATACTTGACAATTTTTCCTCTTTGACTAAAATAATATCCGCTAACCCTTTTTGAGTTGGTTACTCTTAGGAGCTCGGTTATGTGACCGGGCCCGTTTTATTTTGCTTAAAGTACATTAGTAACAAATTTATTGACACCTGATACTCGCGACGGCTCTGTAATTAATTAATGAAACAAAGATAAATGTTAATTTTCTTGTCCGCTCAATTTCAAAATACATCTCATTACTGCGAAATCTTAGCAGAAAAAAGTTTCTCCGACAAATAAAAAAGAGGCCGCGTTTCTTTGGGACGGGCCTCAGGATTTTTTGGTGGGATTTAAAGAAAGGTAATTTGAGAGGAAATGGGAATTGAGAAAAATTAAATGGAGACTACTACATACAACCGTCTAACTTCAACTCAGCTCGGATAAATTTATTATTTACCAGTTGATTAGCTAGAGCGTGTTGAAATCGTTGCATAGTAACAACATCATCTAATATCATAACGTATTGTTCGTCGCCGTTAAACATTAAGTAGTAATCTTCCGGGTCGTCTTCAATTTGTTCTTCTTCAGCATCGGCTAAGCCAATATCTTCGAATTCATCAAACGGATCATACGATGGTTCGACAAACTCTACTCGGCATCGATCGTTTTTGTTTAAACGAGACTCTTCTTCTTCTAATCCAAGTTCTGGATTTAGAATTTCTTCTTCACAGAACCTAATCTGTGTTTGTTCACGAACAGAAAAACCTTTTGCCATAATCGCTCCTGATTTATTGTGTATTGATAATTTAATGTCCGGTGTAGGTGTTAACAATTTTCTGAACGGCATTGCTATGCAACGCCCTATTTAATGCTTGACTCCTTAAAAACCATTTCGCTAATAAAGTAAGGTCGCTTACAATTTTACTTAGCAAACCAAATAACAATAACCAGGCGAGTATAAATACCACTGCAATCATTAATCCGAAAAACAATCCATGCGCAAATCCAACTATTACTCCAAAAATCAAACCATAACTAATCACTAACAAGGAGGCACGTACAAATCCAGATCTAAATATCATTGCTAACCCTGTAAAAAATCCAATAGACAGTCCGAATATACAAGAAGCTATTATTGGAATATCAAGACTAATGTCCACCACCATTGCTGATCCGACAACTGATCCCATGGACAACCCGCTCTTAATCCACTCTTTTTTATTCTTATCAAAAGCAAAATAATTTTGATAAGCATAGCAAGATATAATGAATACTACACCCATGGCAATCACATTGTGCCACCAGTAAATAGCAAATGGTAAAACAATGACGTCGTTTCCAATTAATGGCGCTGTTGTTTGGACTAGCACTAAATCTTTCAATAATACATAAAAGATTATTGTTAAGAACGTCGCAGTTGCTGGCCAAAGAAAATATAACCGAAAAAAATTAACTTCTGTTTTTTCCATCTCCGTAATCCTTTCTTTAATTGTTCATGTACTAATTTCTTCTCCAAAACCAAAAAGTTATTTTATGATTTTAGAGAAGATGGTGAAACGTATTTATTGGTCTCACCATTTTAACTCTTTTTTGAGTTGAGCTCAAGCTATCTTTTTAAAAGACACCTCGGTAAATTGCGATCAGCGCCATTAGTGCGATAAAGGCTAAAGCGCCCACGAGATTAATAATTGTAATATCCTTAAAGAATTTACGAACATCTTTATCTTCCATTCTATTCTCCAATTTTATTTTGCAAAACAAATTATTTTCGCCAGGAACTTGGTATGGAGCATAATTGGAAAAAACCAATTAATAACAGTTGGTAACCACCAAGACACATTCCAACGAATGAGCCAGGCAGCCAAGAAAGCGCTGCGCCTTCAAATATTCCAAAGGTAACCGCTGAATAAAAACCAACGATCATAATTCCGACAACCATTACAACCAACGATAACAAAAGTGTTTTTATTGTTATTAACACTGTTTTCATTTCAACTCCAAATTATTTATGTACTAACTTCTTCTCTAAGACCACAATTTATAATTATAATCTTAGAGAAGTTGTCTGAGCGTATTAATTGCACAACCAACATAATTCTATTTTTGTACTAATTTTTTACTTAGCTAAATACAGTTATGACCTGCACTATCAATACGATGCCGATGGCTAACAAACCAACTGTGATTACTACGCCTAAGTATCTAAATGCTTTTGCTGATTTTGCCATGGTTGCTTTCCTTTTTTTGTTTGAAAAATAGTTTTGAAGGTACTTTTACTCTTCTCTCAACCAACTAACAACTTAATTAGCTGAGAGGAGAGCTTCCGCCTGTGGCG
>PFPO01000021.1 GCA_002793075.1 Candidatus Komeilibacteria bacterium CG_4_10_14_0_2_um_filter_37_10 | reverse complement strand
GTTAAGAGGGTAACTATTAATATTGCCAACCAAGAAGCTACAGTGGCCGTTGATGATCCAACGGATAAATTCCAACTATCATTGTGGGGCACTTACGCCAGTTTACTGAAAAATGCTGTGATCGGTGTTACTGTTGGTTATCAAAAACAATTGGAAATTAATGGCGTTGGTTTTAAAGCAGCCATGAATGGCGGGAAACTACTGTTAAATATTGGTTTTTCTCATCCAGTGGAGTATTTGCCACCAACTGGCATTGAAATCAGTACGGAAAAAAACGTGATCACTATTAAAGGTATTAATAAAGAATTAGTCGGCCAAGTTGCTGCTAAAATTAGAGCTATGAAAAAGCCTGAGCCTTATAAAGGCAAGGGAATCAAATATAGTGATGAAGTAGTAAGACGTAAAGCTGGCAAAGTAGCCAAGGGAGGTGAAAAATAATTATGACTAAACAAACTGCTAAAATTAATGCTAATCGTATCCGTCGTCAGATTAGAATTCGAACCAAGATCCACGGCACTGCTGTGCGTCCAAGATTAGCTGTTAATCGTAGCTTGCGTTATTTATCAGCACAAGTGATTGATGATCAGATCGGTAAAACATTGGTTGGTTTGACAGAACAGAAAATGAAATTAAAGGGAACTAAAACCGCAAGAGCCGAGGAGTTTGCGGTACGCCTGGCTGCTGAATTACAGAAAAAGAATATTACTGCTATTGTTTTCGATAAAAGACATTATTTGTACCATGGTCGTATTAAAATTTTTGCTGATAGTTTAAGAAAACAAGGTATCCAATTTTAATTATCCAAGAAATTTATGGTAGACAAACCCACAAAAAAAAGATTTACTAAAAGACCAGACCGTGAACGCGATGATTTTGATCAGCGTATTGTTGATTTAGCTCGTGTAACTAGAGTTATGGCTGGTGGCAAAAGAATGCGCTTTCGAGCTTGCGTGGTGATTGGTGACCATCGTGGTAATATTGGTTTTGGTTTGGCTAAGGGCGCCGATGTAACATTAGCCGTTGCTAAAGCAGCAGCTCATGCTCGTAAAAGACTGATTAAAATTAATATTATTGAAGGTACTATTCCTCATCAAGTTCTAGTTAAGTATAAAGCCGCCAAAGTCTTATTACGGCCCGCGCCCGGTGGTACTGGTATTATTGCTGGTGGTGCCGTGCGGATGGTATTGGAGTTATCCGGTATCAACAATATTTCCAGTAAAATTTTTGGTACTAATAATAAGATTAATAATGTTAAAGCAACATTCAAAGCCTTAGAAATATTAAAGAATAGACCAGAACATAAGACGGAGACCAAAAAAGAAGTTGAAAAAAATATTAATAATAAAGAATAGTCCATATGGAATTATTGGGATTACATAATTTAACAGCAGATCATAAAGCCAAGAAGAAGAAATTACGCGTTGGTCGCGGTAATGCTTCCGGCGGTAACTATTCCGGTCGTGGTATGAAAGGCCAAAAAGCTCGTTCTGGTGGTTCTCATCGCTTGCAGATGAAAGGTCTGCACCAGATGTTATTGCGATTACCGAAGCAGCGAGGTTTCAAGGCTATTAACAGCAAGTTTACTACTATTAATCTTGATATATTGAATAAGCTTTTTCAAGAAGGCGAATTGGTTTGTTTGCGCACCCTGACTAAAAAAGGATTAATAGAAAAGGGTGAAAAGAGAGTCAAGATTTTAGCTAACGGAACACTACAGAAAAAATTAGTAGTTAAGTTAGATGACTTGTCAGTCGCTGCTACCAAAGCCATTTTAGCTGCCGGTGGTCAGATCGAAAAAACTGTTAAAAGTAATGAAGAAGTTAAAGAAATCTAGATCATATGATTTGGGAAAAAATAACGCAAATATGGAAAGCTAAAGATATCAGGAAAGATCTGTTATATGTTTTGGCGATGTTGATTATTTTTCGTGCCGCTGCTCACGTACCAATACCGGGTATTGATGTGACAGGGTTGAAAGATTTTTTTTCGTCTAATCAAATTCTCGGATTACTAAATATTTTTTCTGGTGGTGGTATGGAGAATTTTTCTGTCGTCATGTTGGGTATCGCACCTTACATTACCGCCTCCATCGTTTTACAATTGTTAACTATGATTGTGCCAGCATTGGAAAGAATGTCTAAAGAAGGGGAGCAAGGTAGACAAAAAATTAATCAGTACACTCGTTGGTTAACAGTACCGCTGGCGGTTTTGCAAGCCTATGGTTATATCACCTTAATTCAAAGACAATCACAGTTTCAAATATTGGGTAGTTTATCAACTCAGCAGTTAATTATTTCTATTCTTACTATTACTGCCGGTACCATGTTTCTCATGTGGATTGGCGAGTTGATTTCGGAACGTAAAGTTGGTAATGGAATTTCATTGTTAATCTTTGCTGGGATCGTCGTTAGTTTGCCCAGTTCCTTGCAAAGAACAATTGCTATTTTTGATCCCTCACAGTTATTAAATATAGTATTATTTATGGCCATTGCCATTATTACTATTATTGTCATTGTTTTAATCACCGAAGCTCAGCGCAATGTGCCAGTTAATTATGCCCGGCAAATTCGTGGTAATCGTGTTTATGGTGGCAGTACGACCCATTTGCCATTAAGAGTTAATATGGCTGGTGTTATTCCTATTATCTTTGCTATATCCATAGTTTTATTTCCTCCGATGATTGCTCAATTTTTTGTGAAAGCACAAGCAGCATGGCTTGCTGGTGCGGCTAAGTTCGTTATTGATGTTTTCCAAAATCAGTTTTTTTATGGTGCTATATATTTTGTCTTGGTGGTTGCCTTTACTTATTTTTATACTTTTATTGTTTTTCATCCAGCGCAGTTAGCGGAAAATTTACAGAAACAAGGCGCTTTTATTCCTGGTATTAGACCCGGTCGCCATACGGAAGAGTATATTAAAAACATCGTCAATCGAATAACTTTAGCTGGCTCTTTATTTTTAGGTCTCGTCGCTTTATTACCTATTTTAGTACAATCTATGACTGGTGTTACTACTATGGTTATTGGTGGTACTAGTTTATTGATCGTGGTTTCTGTGGTTATTGAATCCATGAAACAAATACAGTCACAACTAGTCATGCGTGATTACGAAGGTTTTAAATAGTAGTGAGGGCGATTACTACTGGTGTTCATGCTGTCAGCTGTGGCAGGATGAATTTTTATTTTTTGAGAAAAAAAGGTAAAATATAGTAGTTAATAATAATAAGAAAATTATGAAAAAAATTGTTATTTTTGGCGCTCCGGGTAGTGGCAAGGGCACGATGGCTGAATTTATTCGCGATGCTTGGCAAATACCTTGGATTTCTACGGGGGAAATATTCCGCCACGAGATGCTAGCAAAATCAGAATTGGGGGTCAAAATTAGCGAATCCATGTATCGCGGACAGTTAGTTGCTGATGAAGTTGTTAATCAAATTGTCCGACAAAGATTAGCCCAGGACGATGCGCAGAAAGGTTTTATTCTTGATGGCTATCCACGAGACTTAGCCCAAGCTCAATACTTAACCACTGTCATTAATTTAGATATTGCTTTATTTATTAAATGTTCGGATGCTATTGTAGCTGGTCGGATGGCAGCCAGACGCACCTGTCCAAATTGTGGTGAAATATTTAATATCATTGTTAAGCCGCCGCAACAAGAAAATATTTGTGACCATTGTCAAACGCCATTAGTGATGCGACCCGATGCGCAACCTGCAGCTATAGCCGAGCGTCTCGCTATTTTTCATAAAAATAATGATCAGTTGATTGATTATTATCAAAACGGTGGCAAGTTGATAGTAGTTGATGGTGATCCAGCCATTAATGAAGTTTGGCAAAATATTAAACAAGTTTTGCATATTATTAATAATTAAATTTTTTTGTGAGTAGAATAAAAACAGCTATTGAAATAAAGGAATTACAACGCTCTGGGCAGATTATCGCCAATGTGTTGCAGCTCGTTGCCCAAGCCACGCGGGTGGGCATTACAACTTTTGAGTTAAATGAATTGGCTGAGCGATTGATTAAGAAAGCCGGTGGTCGGCCAAGCTTTAAGGGGTTTGGCGAACCCGATCCATTTCCTGCTGCCCTATGTACTTCGGTTAACGATCAAATCGTTCACGGCATCCCTAATAGTAAACCATTACAAGATGGTGATATCGTTGGTTTGGATATTGGTATGGTAATGAATGGATTATATACTGACACAGCAGTTTCTGTACCCGTTGGTAGCATTTCCCCAATTGCTCAAAAATTATTACGCGTTACTGAAGAATCTTTAAGATTAGCGATTGACCAATGTTGGCCGGATAAAACGCTTGGCGATATTGGTTATGCTATCCAGAGCTATGTAGAAAAAAAAGGATTTGCTGTAGTACGAGACTTGGTTGGTCATGGCGTTGGTCATGCTGTTCATGAGTGGCCGTCCGTACCTAACTTTGGCCAGCCCAATCGTGGGGAAAAATTAAAGCCAGGCATGGTGCTGGCTATTGAGCCAATGGTAGTGACTGGCAGTTATGAAATCGATTACGAAGATGATGGCTGGACTATTAGAACAGCTGATCATGGTTTAGCAGCTCATTTTGAGCATACAATAGCCATTACTGATCGCGGGCCAATAGTTATAACAAAACACGTATGAAGGTCTTAGGCATTGATTTTGGCAGTAAAAAAGTGGGTTTAGCTCTGGGTGATACCAGTCTAAAATTAGCCATACCCTGGCAAATATTAGCGTGGGCCGACAATGCTTCTTTTTGGGATAAATTTAAGAGCTTAGTAGCCGAGGAAAAAGTTGAGTTATTAGTTGTTGGTTGGCCGTTAGATTTACGGAGTCAGATGACACCGCAGACAGAGGTGGTGGCTAAATTTATTGAGCAGTTGCAAAATTTAAATTATTTAGTAGAAAAGGTAGATGAGCGTTTAACTACTAAAGCGGCCAAAAAATTAGGTCATCTCCGAGAAGATGATGCCGTAGCGGCCATGGAAATATTACAAACTTATTTTGACCGCCATGAATAATTTTATTTTATTCTATTTTTTACCGACAGTAACGGCCTTTGCTTTAAGTTTTCTTTTTACGAAACTTGTTCATCGGTTAGCAATCCGTTGGCAAATTGTTGATCGTCCTGGTGAGCGTAAAGTTCACGAGCGACCGATTCCCTTGCTGGGCGGTTGGGGCATTTTTTTATCCTTATTAGTTAGTGTTATTCTTTTTATTGATTTAGCTAATTTTGGCTCACTGCAAATAAAAAACATTGTTGGTTTTTTACTAGCCGCTTTTATTCTGATGATCGGTGGATTTTTAGATGATAAATATAATTTACGACCACGCTGGCAAATACTTTTTCCGCTACTCGCTTGTTTGGTTGTCATCAGCTCTGGTATTGGTATTAAATTTATCAGCAACCCCTGGGGTGGCTTGATCCATTTAGATCAATGGAAAATACTATTATTTTGGTGGCAGGGCGTACCATATTATTTTTCTGTTTGGTCGGATATTTTTTCTTTTATTTGGTTGATCTCCATGACTTATGTGACGAAACTATTGGACGGTTTAGACGGTTTAGCTACTGGTATCGGTTTGATTGGTAGTGTTATTATTTTTGTCGTTTCTATATTTTGGGATATTAGTTATTCGGTAACCTCTTTGCTATCATTAATCAGTGCTGGTGCTTTAGCTGGTTTTTTGTTGTGGAATTTCTATCCAGCAAAAATATTTTTAGGCGAAGGTGGCAGCACTTTGATTGGTTTTGTGCTTGGTGTTTTATCTATTATTAGTGGTGGTAAAATTGCGACTGCTTTATTAGTAATGGGTTTACCCATTTTAGATGTTGTCTGGATAATCATCCGCCGTCTGTTTTGGGAAAAGCATTCGTTCGCTCAAGCCGACGATAAACACCTGCACCATCGTTTATTGAGGATTGGCTTATCGCAAAGACAAGTGGTTTTTTTATTTTATACATTAACCACCATCTTTGGCATCAGCTCCATATTCTTTGAAACTAAGGGTAAAATACTAATAATAAGTACGGAATTAGTCATTATGATTTTGTTAGCGTTATATTTAATAAATAGAGATAAGAAACATGCTGTTTAGTATAATAATTTTACTAATAGGGTTGGGTTTACTTGTAATAGGTGGGGAATTATTGGTTCGGGGCTCTTCTTCGATTGCTCACATCTTTAAAGTATCACCTCTTGTTATTGGTCTAACCATTGTCGCTTTTGGCACATCGGCACCAGAATTAATTGTAAATCTAATTTCTGTGGTTGAGGGTTCGGCTGATATCGCAGTAGGCAATATTATTGGTAGTAATATAGCAAATATTTTATTAATTGGTGGTTTAGCAGCTTTAATTAGGCCGTTAATAGTTAAAAATAGTACGGTATGGAAAGAAATTCCTTTTGCTCTTTTAGCAGTAATTTTAGTTTTTACAATGGGTAATGATGCGCTTTTTGATGGAAATAGTTTTAATATACTAACGAGAACAGATGGTTTTTCTTTATTAAGCATGTTTTTTATTTTTTTGATTTATACTTTTAATATGAGCAAGGATGAGTATATTTCGTCAGGTAGGATTAAAGTTTATTCAAAAAAAATATCATTAATTTTTATAATTATTGGTTTAATTGGTTTATTTTTTGGTGGTAAGTTAGTTGTTGAGCAAGCTATTATCTTGGCTCGGTTAGCCCAAGTTACGGAAGCACTAATTGGTTTAACTATCGTAGCTATCGGTACGTCTTTGCCAGAGTTAGTTACTTCCCTGATTGCCATTTATCATGGTCACGATGATCTTGCCATAGGAAATATAGTTGGATCAAACATTTTTAATGTTTTTTGGATTTTAGGATTATCGTCAACAATACTACAATTGCCCTTTAACCCCTTAACAAATATTGATATTATGATGGCAATAGTGGCCAATTTATTGTTATTTGCCTTTATGTTTATTGGTAGTAAGAAAAAATTGGATCGCTGGCAAGGATGTTCTCTTGTTATTATTTATGTGCTTTATTTGGTGTATTTAATTTATAGGGGTTGACAAATAAATAGAAAAAAGATAAAATATGGATGCCTTATTTGTTGTTTATCTAATTTTAAAAGTATGAGTATCGCTATAATTAAAACTGGTGGCAAGCAATACATTGTGAGCCCCGATCAGAAGATAAAAATTGAAAAAATTATTGATGCCATTGGCGATGATTGTGAGTTTAGTGAAGTGTTGCTGTGGGCGGAAGAGGACGGTACGAAAGTAGAGATCGGTCAGCCAACTCTGAAAAAAACGATCAAGGGGAAAGTCTTAAAGCAAGCAAAGAGTAAAAAAGTAACCGTGATCAAGTATAAGAATAAAACCAGGTATATGAGAAAGCGCGGACATCGTCAACATTACAGTGAAATTCAGGTTAGCTAAAATATTATAAGAAATGTCTCGGTTCACTGAGACGTTTTTTTATTTATTGTTGAGAATTAACTGGAGAAAGATTCTATATTTCTTTTCGATCTTTTAAAGCATAGCCCAGCGTGACGTCATCGGCGTATTCTATTTCACTTCCGCTGGGCAAACCTTTAGCTAGGCGTGATATTTTTGGTGGTGAATTTTTCAATAAGTTAACAAGATAAAGAGATGTTGTTTCTCCTAGCAGATCATTGTTTAATGCCAAGATAATTTCTTTGACGCTGTTTTTTTTGATCCGTTCCTGTAATTCCTTAACTCTTAACTGCCCGAGTTGGCGGCCCTCGTTGGGATCGATGTGTCCTTGTAGTACATGATATAGTCCGTGGTATTGATCGGTCTTTTCGATAGCTTGTACATCTTGACTGCCAGCAACTACACAAAGAATATCTTTTTCACGATTTGGGTCTTGGCAGATAGAGCAAGGAATGCTGTCGGCATAATTAAAGCACAGCGGGCAAACAATTATTTGTTCTTTAGCTTGGACCAGTGTTTGCGCAAAAGTTTCCAAGTCTTCTTTCGGACGACTAAGTAGTGAGTAAACTAATTTTTCACTGGTCTTGGGCCCCAGCCCTGGTAGTTTTTCAAACTGACCAATAAGTTGACGAATAGCTTTGGGTAGATGTCTCATAGTCTAATTTTACAGCAGGCCACCAAATTTGGAAAACATCAAGGATTGGATCTTTTCATTAGCTTGTTGCCAAGCGGCAGTTAAATCGCGTTCGGTTTTTTCTTTATTTTCAGCAAAGCCGTCTTTTAATTTTAATTCCAATATTTCTTGCCGGCCATTTATTTTAAGATAGAGAGAGTCATTTTCAATAGTAATAATTTTCTTATCAAGTACCGACTTCATATTTTGCGCTTGTTGCCGCAATTGATTTAAGTCACCGAGTTTGGATAGTAAGTTCATGGTTAAATAAGTTAAAAATTAAAAAGTCGGTGGTAGATTATACTTTTCCTTGGCTAAATTTTTGAAATTAACCGAATTGAAGTCAAAGTATAGATCAACGACTCCAGTTGGCCCATTGCGATGTTTGGCAATGTGGATTTCCGTCTTATTTTTTTCCTCGAGCGTTAGGCTCTCCAAAGAATAGTTGCGATCAGCAGCTTTACGATAAATAAACAGTACGACGTCAGCGTCTTGTTCAATCGAACCCGATTCCCGCAAGTGGGCTAATTTTGGTATGGCTGGTTTGGATTGTTCAACTGCCCGAGCTAGCTGGGATAGGGCAATTACCGGGATGTTAAGTTCGCGGGCGATAGCTTTTAAAGACCGGGTAATTTCGGCGACTTCTTGGACGCGATTATCGCCATGTGACGACCGTCCTTCCATTAATTGAAGATAGTCAACGATAATTAAGTCTAAGCCAAATTCTAGTTTTAGACGACGAGCTTTGGTACGAATTTCCATAATATTAGCAGAAGCACTATCGTCAATATAGATTGGGGCTTCGGAAAGTATTCCCATTGCTTGACCGATTTTGGGAAAGTCATCTTCCGACTGTCTTTCTGATAGACGGCCGGTTCTCATTTTCCAGAGAGAAACATTAGCTTCAGCGCACAGTAAACGGTCAACCAATTGTTCCTTGCTCATTTCTAAGGAAAAAATGCCGACGTTTTTCTTTTCTCGAGTAGCTACGTGTCGGGCAATATCCAGAGCTAATGATGTTTTGCCAACGCTCGGACGAGCAGCAATAATAATTAAATCTGATTTTTGTAAACCAGCTAATAAATTATCTAGATCAGGAAAGCCCGTGGGAATACCTCTGATTTTACCGGCCTCACGGTGCAGTTCATCAATACGTTCAAATGTTTCATGGAGGACGTTTCTAATTGGTATAAATTCTTGTTTTAAAAATTTTTGTGAGATACCAAACAATTTTTGTTCAGCATTATCTAAGAGTGAATCCACTTCATCGGTTTCATTGTAGGCGCTGGCAGACATTTCCGACGCTGCCTTGATTAGACGTCGTAAGGTGGCTTTCTTTTGAACGATATTAGCATAGGTAGCGATATTGCTGGCCGTCGGTACTGTATTGGCCAGTGTTGCCAAATAGCTCTTACCACCAATTAGGTCAATTTGTTTCTTTTCCGTGAGTAAATTAGCTAAAGACAACAAATCAATTGGTTCGTGTTTTTCATAGAGGTCTAAAATCGCCGTATAAATAAAACCATGGCTATCTTTATAGAAGTCTTGTTCGCCGATTAAATTAACTACTTTATTTATTGCTTCTTTATCTATTAGCAAAGCACCTAGCACGGATTGTTCGGCTTCGATATTTTGTGGCGGTATTTTGTTCAAATTATCAACCATATTTTTAAGTTTTAATAAAGCACTACTATTTTAGCAAAAAAACGAGTTCTTAACCAATTGATTTTATACAGACTTTGTCCACTACTTAAGTCACAGTTTAGCGGTAAACGTTGACAAATAATTGCTTTACCTTTATAATTTATTCGCATTTAAATTATTGGTGTTTTTTAGATTAATTTAAACTCTAATAATGGGTCATTAAAATTTATTATTCATGCGCCGTTATCCGCCCTGTGGGCGGACTGGTAGAGCAATGATATTGATTGGCGCATAATATATTTATTTAGAAGTTATTTTCACATTTTATTATTTATGCGCCGTTAGCTCAGCCTGGTAGAGCAACTGCCTTTTAAGCAGATGGTCGAGGGTTCAAATCCCCCACGGCGTACCATGTTTATAAAAACACACTTAACCTCCTCAAAATGAATTTGAGTCGGTCCAAGTGTGTTTTTTAGTTTTATTAATTTTACAATTACTACCATTATAACTTAGTCAAGTGTAGAACTTTTTTTGTTTTAATAAATAAACTATAATTAAAATATGAAAAATTATGCAAAAGTGGGAAAAAAGCGAGGAGTAACCTTTCGAACGCCTAGTAGTTTTTGAGCGGTGCAACGTCGGAAGACTATTTTAGCCAAGGTTAAACATTATCCACATTGACCAAGGTAGTATTTTATGCTATCCTTTTAATAGTTATGAAACTATATTTCGGCAACAATAATAATAACAATAATAATTCCTGTTAGGCAGGCCGAATTTGTATTTTGATTAGTATACCGGCCTGCGAGGGCCGGTTTTTTATCGTCGAACAATATAAAAATATATACCGAGAGACGATAATAACCCTACTTCGAGCCTATCGAAGTAGCGGGATAAAAAATAAATACATTCTGGAGTAGTTCAATTGGTAGAACGCTGCGCTGTTAACGCAGAAGTTGGGGGTTCAAGTCCCTCCTCCAGAGCCAAATTATATTTGTGTTAATATAGAGAGCCTGCCCTGTTCCTTTATGGAACAGGGAGCCCTACTCCCGGAGCCATTTTTAAAAAGCATTGATATGATCAGTTTTTTTTATTTATTCAAGTGGTGGTATTATCAATATATACTTTAAAAAAAATTACATTTAATTTATGTTTAAAATTTTAATTTTCACATCATTGTCGCTATCCTTAATTGGATTTTTATTCTCGGGAATAAAAAGACCACATTGGATGAATTTTTTATCTGGCTTAACGGTATTCTTGATAGTAATTCATCTAATTTTTGTAAAATATCAGTGGCAAATGATTCCAATATATATTTTAGCTAGTATTTTATTCATTATTAGTATAATAAGTATAATTAGAATCAAACGAATAAAAATTGAAATATTAAAAGAAGATCATATAAACAAAATAGGGTCATGAAAATTTAAAATATTAAGATACATTCTTATTATTTTTGGTTTATTATATTTAATAATTTCAGGTTTTGTTTTGTATTTATTTCCCGTGGTGAACTTACCAAAGCCAAGTGGTAACTATGCAGTAGGAACAACATTTATGACTTTTTCTGACATAAATCGCCCTGAAGTATTTACCAAAGATTCAACTGATCATCGTGAATTTATGTCTAGAATATGGTATCCAGTCAATTTAATCGTAGGAAATCCAATGATTTATAGAAAAAATATCTCGCTGATTGGTTCAATTGAATCTGGGGGAACACCTAACTTTATTTTTGGACATTATAATTTGATAAAAACTAATTCATACTTAGATATACCAATTTCAAATCAACAGTCAGTATATCCAGTACTTGTATTTTCAAATGGTTTTTTATCAAGTTATGATGATTATCAAATATTGATGGAGGAGTTAGCTAGTCATGGTTATATTGTATTTGCTTTAAATCAGCCATATGAATCTCAATCTGTAGTTTCCTCTGATGGTAAAATCATACCATTTAGTAAAGAACATCTTAAAAATTATCAACAAGGTCAAAAGACTACTACACCGCTTTGGCAAAAATTTTGGACAAGTATTGATGAAAATGAAAAAAAAGAAATTGCCAAACAAATATTGAATAGCGATGTATTTATGAATACCGTTTTGCATGTGCGAGCGGATGATATTCAATTTATGATTAATGAAATAGAAAAATTTAATTTACAACAAGACAATATTTTTTATAATAAATTTGATTTATCTCGTCTAGGAATTTTGGGTCATTCAATGGGAGGGGCAGTAGCTGGTCAGGTTTGTTTAACTGATAATCGTTTCAAAGCTGGTGTTAATATGGATGGATTTCAGTGGGGCGGTGTGATTAGTGGTGAAATTCAGCAACCTTTCATGACAATGTATAGTGAACCGTTTTCTGGAGTAAATGATTTTATTATTAATCAATTCAAAAACAAGCTTTTTTTGGTTACAATTTCAGGTAGTAAGCATATGAATTTTGATGATAATCAGATAATAATGCCAAGCACTAAATTCATTGGCATGACTGGTAAAATAGATGCTAATACAATGAAACAGATAAATAACAATTATATCTTATCTTTTTTTGATAAGTATCTTAATAATAGCGATGCTCCTTTTCCTAGTGATATATTGTCTAATTATCCAGAAGTAAAAGTTATAACAAAACAATAAAATATAGTGAGTGGTAAGGTATGGTAAATAAGACTAAGAGGACTTTAGTCTGTTTTGGTATTGTTCATAAAAATATATTTACCACCATATAAGCCAGTATTTTTTCCTTATATATTATTTCTGCTAGGAGAAAAGTGTTCTTTAGTATGTCATATTATTAAACATTTCTGACATACCACTAAATTGTAGTTCACTCTTTATATTAGTCCAGTTTAGAGTTCTGAACGCATTCAATAGCGGGAGCCGAATTGTATGTTGGGAGGTATTTTAATGACCCGTTGTAGTTAGGGAATTAAGTTGAGAAAAACTTGACACATATATTTCAGTTTTAATGCATGTATACTTAGTAATTGCTGAGTGTACTTTTATAATAATAACCAAGAATAGGTGGAACCTATTCATAAACTGTGACGGGATGTCACAAGGAGGTTTTTTGTGAACGATTCATTACGTGCTCGCACTGAGGCATTTTTAACTGAGTTTCCGTTTCTGAAAAGATACGTGGAAATACACAGGCTTGATAGTAAGCCATTGGTTCAGAGAGTAGACCTTGATTTATTAGATTGTATTCCCTTTACAGGAAAATGCAGTCAAACGACAACCGTTCGTTTCTTGCTGATTGATGTCTCAGCTTTGTTGAAAGTTAAGAATGAAAGCTTCACTGAAGAGATTCGTCTGGGAACGGTTAATAATAAAAAAGTCAGCATCAAGGGTTATATATTTTCTTTAGAGAAAGCCCAAGAAAATTCAGTAACAATTATAGTCACCGAAGTATTGAGTGAAGATTCAAGTTGTCGAGCTGAATATGAACTAACCGCTGAAGCAAAAGTAATCGCTGAGCAATCACCAACTCTGATTACTGATTGGGAAAAAAAGTGCGGCGAGTATTATTTTACTTTTGATTATTTAAGTCCAGGTCCGGGTTGGTCAGAAGATGGCGAAGGGAGTTTCTATACCAATACTAATCCGCAGTTGCGAACTTTCAGGGTTGATTCAAGTGTCAAAATAAAGCTCACTGATAAAACCGAAGCATCTATGGAAACTTATGTAGCTACTTTAAAAAAATTAACTTACACAATATTTAATCAAGACCAGGCGTATATTCGTAGCGGACTTTCTGAACCAGGTATTGCATCGCCAGTATTTTCGATAACTATTAAGAATGGTATCGTAGATTCAATAGCAGAGGTGTATTTATCATAAATCATATCAGGTTAAGTTTCTCAGTATTATATTGATCCAATTTGACAAAGTAGCAGGCAACGAGTAGTCTGAATAAACGTTCATTACATTAATAAATCAAGGAGGAAGTATGATTTCACCGTTAGTGTTTATTTCCTTGGCTTTCATCCTTTATACTTTTTCTATTTTTTATGAGAGAAAAATAGGACATTTAGAAATTTGGTTAGTGGTTGTGTTTACCCTGGGATTCCTCTGTGATTTAGTTGGTACCTCTCTAATGTTTTGTTTAGCTCAAGTAAAGTTTCGTTTGGTTCTGCATTCCATCGCTGGCTACACTGCATTACTGATTATGTTTTGCCATTTAGTTTGGGCTATGCTAGCAATACGGAAAATTAAAAATTTTCAGTATTTATTCACCAGATTTTCTATCTATGCTTGGGGTATTTGGTTACTGGCTTTTGTCAGTGGTATTCCCAAGGTAAGTTTATTAATTCTCAGCTGGCTGTCATAACGATAGTCAGTTTTTTATTCTGTAATATTGACAATTATTAGTTAATTTGCTACTATACTATATTCAATAGTAAATTAATAATTCAATAATTCAAAGAGGTTAACATGTTGATACTAGTTGTTGAAAACGAATTGGCACAAATTGAAATTGCTAAGCGTGAACTAAATGGCCTTGGTTTTCGGGTGGCAATAGCAAGAACTTTAGCTGATGCCCATAGATTAATGATGGTTTTGCAATCAGCGCTGAAAGGTATAATTACTGATCTACATTTTCCAGAAACCAACGAAGATCTTATGGTGGATAAAACTTCTGACCAACCAAATGGACTAGCCGTAATAGCAGAAGCAGTGGTTCACAATATTCCCGTTGCTGTTTGCTCCGATATTAATCATCACTTTTGTGCCTATGCAAAAAACGTCATAGCCATGATGGCGACCCATCAGAACTATAGTCCACATATCATTCCTTTCAAGATGGATAAAAAAAATTGGCATCAAGCCGGTGAAGAACTTAAGAACTTGATTCAAAAATAAACAAAGTAAGGAAAAATAATAATGAAATTTATGATCGTTACCGGTAACGCCGCTTGGGGACTTGAAATCGCTAATAACTTAGCAATGAAGTTGGGTTTTACTGAGGCTATAGTCGAAACGCATGAGCACGCTTTAGGGAAATTTTTAAATTTTAAACCAACGCATATGCTTGTTGGTGAATATGAAGCTTTTCCTAATGCTTCACAATCTGCAGTTTTCGGTCCACCACTAAAGACTTGGGAGGACATAATCAACGCCGCTTTGTCAGGTCAAATAATTCGCCGTTGCGGATTTTGTGATCTGAAAGAACCTGATTTTATTCGCTTACCTTTTGGTGAGGAGGATTTTAAAGCTAGCTTTAATCTCTAACCTCTAATTAGAATTATAATTGATTTACTGACTCATTAGTTAAACGTGGGTCAGTTTTTTATTTACTGATAGTTTATGAAGTGTTAAAATTGTTTTATCATTGTGTATTTGATTAATTTATAAATATAATTAAATTTTATGCAGGGATTTATTAATTTCATTCGCGAACAAGGCGTCATTGGCCTAGCTGTTGGTTTTATTTTAGGCGGCGCTGTTTCTAAATTAGTTAGTGCTCTTGTCACTGATATTATTAATCCCATCATTAGTATTCCCTTGGGTGCTGTTGATGGTTTTAAAAATGCGGCCGTCAGTATTGGTAGTGCGAGGATTATGTATGGTGACTTGATTACTGTTTTTATTGATTTCGTGGTAGTGTCATTAGTGGTTTATTTTGGTGTTAAAATGATTGGTTTGGATAAGCTAGATAGAAAAAAGGCATAATAACCCCTTGTCTAAAATAGTATATTGTATTAATATAGTGAGATATTAATAAATAGAAACAATCATATGTCAAAAAGAAGGTCGGGCCCTGGTAAACCACAAAAATCACGATCTCATAAAACTAAGAAGCGTTTAGAGATTAAACAACAAACATTGGATGCTAAAGCCAAGAAATTTCAAAAGTTCAAATAAGATTTTATTTAAATACAATAAACAGCCCATTACTTGGACTGTTTTTTGTATTTGTTGGTACTTTTAAATAAATATTATTAAATCGGTTATTTTACCCTTCATAAAACCCCTCATTTGTGCTAAAGTAGCCCTATGGAAAATGCTAACTTACTCAAAATAAAAAAAGTCATCACTTTTTTTCAGAAATAGAGTCAGATATTGCCTGTTGAAATGCTAAAAATACTCGTAAATATTCAACTATAAGAAAACTAAATATTATATCTACTTTTTTATTCTAGACCGCTCCGTCAAAACTTTTAAATCATCCTCAATAGTAGTTTTTATTCCAATTTTTTTCTTAGATTATTAGCAATTTTATAATTTTCGACGGGGCGTAGTCGCATGTTACCTGTTTTTTTATCTCTAAAAAACTGTGTGCCATAAATCTGTTTTTTACCCTGTCTAATTAAAATTCTATCAGTTAATAAAGCTTTTTCCTTTAGCGCAAAATCGCAATGCTTGTAACAATCATTTTGTAATTTAAAATCCTCATCTTGATGTTGAATAAGAAGCCAAAAATAATATAACCCTCTTTTACCCAAGTAATTTGTATTCGGGTAGCCATAATCATTTATGATTCTATGCAACTTAACATTATGAATGGCATCTATAGAATACACTAGAAAATTAGCCATGCTAAATCCCATCTTAGTTTTGATGTTATTATTTTTTGTAGAACAAAAATTTACTAATGGTTCATTCAGACTTCTATTCACCATAGCTTGCATTCTAACATCTTGATCTATATCAAACATTTGTTTAATTTGGGCAACTAATAGTTTGTTTATTTGCATATAATAATTAATTAAAAAGAGGTACTTCGCTAAAGCGGTTCCCTCTAAATTATAATCTAAACCAGTAAATCCGCAATAGCTGCAGATATATTATGTTCAGTTTGGAGTTGCATGAAGTACCATTGACCATTTGGATTAATCTCTAAAAATATATAATCGCCATACTTATCAACTATCATATCCAGGCAACCAAACCTTAAATTCAAAGCTTTCATGTACCTACGCAACATAACCTCAATGTTTATGGGTACAACCATTGATTCCATTTTTACTTTGAAATCATTAAGCTTAGGTTGACGGCGCCAATCCACACTTGTTTCAACATCCGCCTGAGAATATATTTTGGCTGCAAATATTTTGTCTCCAACGATTGTTATTCTCACTTCATAGTCTTTATCGATACATTTCTGAAAAATAGATGGTGATGTTTTAAAAGCATCTATACGGTCTAAATCAGATTCACTAATTTTATTAGTGTAAATGACTTTATCTACCATTGGTCCAGAGTTAAGTAACTTTACAATAATATTTCCATTATGTTTATTGTAAAAACTTTTTACCCTATCCGGATCAGAAGTAATAATGGTATCAGGAACTTTAAAACCAATTTGAGTGGCCACGGAAAGTTGAAAAATTTTATTTTCTGCTTTTTCAATAGCCCATGGGTCATCAAGCCACTTCTTATCCCCAAACAAAGACCATAGAGCAACACGCATAGACCTAAATTGATTATTAATAAAACTACGATATTCAGCTGGTTCAAACCTCAACAATTCAAAAGGTAGGTGTGGTTTCATATACCAAATAGCCGAGAAATCGTTTAAATTATAGACAATACTATCAATGGTAACTTTATATACTACCATCCCATCTATTATCTCAAAGATAAAAAACTCTCCATCTAGACATTTATCCTGTTTAAACAGAATAGCTTTATGTCCATTCTGTTGTAAGATATCAAAAACTGAACGGAAGGCATCTACTTCATAAACTCCAGAATTACCAATAGCCAGAATCATTGTAATCTCCTTTTTATTAATAGTAGGAGAACCGTAGTCCCCCTACTTATTTTAACTATTGTCAGCACAATCAATATCACCAAACGTGCCACTTGTAGTGCCGCTTGTGGCATTCTCACGTTTTTCAAGAAAACAAAGAATAAATGGTAATGGTTGTACTTTTTGCTCATCATTCTTCACGTCAGTATTAGATGAGTTAAGATTAACCTCTTGGCGTTCTATGTTTTTTTCTCCTTTCTTACCTTATATTAACTCGTACAATCCAACTTAATCGATTATTTAATCGACCAAATTAAGCATAATGCGTTGAGATTAACTTGAGTACATAAGGATTTTTGTTAAAGATCTATTGCCAAATTACCATAATATAATAAACTCGTTAAAGTATATATTAATTCAGCAAGTATTGGAGATAAAATTATTATTAATTAAATACTACCAAGTGTTACATTGTGTTGCTAATTATACAAATAGTAGCTATTTTTAGCAGAATAGACTATACTACTGTTTAGTTTATCATTAATTATACAATTATGGGGTTTAATAAAAGTAACAAATTAGGCCGTAAAAGAGATTATGGTCATGGTGGTTTTGGCGGCAGGGACTCTGGCAGGGACTCTGGCCGTGCCACAATGCACCAAGCAACTTGCGCCGCCTGCGGTGTTAGTTGTGAAGTTCCTTTTCGTCCATCTGGCGACAAGCCAGTCTATTGTAATGATTGTTTTAAGAGAGATGATGATTTTAGTCGCCGACCTTCTGGTCGTGGTGACGACCGTCGTTCCTCATTTCGTGACAGTAGAGATAGCAGAGATAGACAGATGTTTGAAGTAACCTGTGATAAATGTCATAAACAGTGCGAAGTGCCATTTAAACCATCCAGCGATAAGCCAGTTTATTGCAGTGACTGTTTTAAATCAGAAGGACGTGATGATCGTCGTTCTGGTGGTAGAAGTGACTCTGGTAGAGGTGATTCCAATCGCAGCGGTAACAATAATTGGCAAGAGCAGTTCCAAATGTTAGATAGAAAATTAGAGAAAATTATTTCTGCTCTGAGCATCAAGTTGCCAAACGAACCAGTCAAAAAAGAAAAAGTTGTCGCTAAAGTTGAGCAAGAAGTTCAAGCAATAGTTAAAGCAGTAAAAGAGGACAAGGCCAAAGCTGGCAAAATAGTTAAAAAAGCTATTAAGAAAATAGTGGCTAAGAAAAGCAGCAAAAAGAAATAATAGTTAATATTTATTCAGCCCCCATTTTGGGGGCTGTTTTTTTTGGTATTATTTTATCAGACGGTAGCTAATTGCATAGACTACGGATAGTCCCGAAAGAACAAAAATAGCAATATAGTTCCATTTAGCTAAACTAGTTTGTAAGCCACTGAGTACATAAATTAAGTTATCTTTTTCATTTTGATTCAATACCGAACCGCGTTGAATTTTTTCTGTTAAATTTAGCTGAGTAATAATAGCATCTCTTTTATTTTCAATAGACCAGCGATGAGCAAAGTACCAGACAAAACCAATGGTGCCGATATACCAAGTTATTTCCACTAATAAGGGGTTGTAGTGGTTAAAGACCACAATCGATCGGTAGGCAATAGTGGAAACAACACCAACGACAAAGATAATTATGCGATATATTTTGCTATGAAGTTTAGGCATAGTTCTTTAATAATAATTAGTAATAGTAATATTATTATATCACTATTATTGATTAACGCGTCCTAAGAGCATATAATGTAGTGGTATGAAAAAAGCATTAGAACATAAATCAATAAGTTTGTCAGAAAAAGTTACCGCTTGGGTTGGTTCCACCACGTCTTTGATTATCCATTCGATTCTATTTGCCTTGTCATTTATTTTGATTATTTTAGGTGTGGAAACGGATCAAGTTTTGTTAGTTTTGACAACTATTGTATCTTTGGAAGCCATTTATTTATCCATTTTTATTCAAATGACTGTCAATCGTAACACCGCTAGCCTGCAAGACGTTGAAGAGGATATTAATGAGATTCAAGAGGATGTGGAAGAGGTACAAAAGGACGTAGAAGAGATTTCCGAGGACGTGGAAGAAATTCAAAAAGTAAAAGCGCAAACGCCGGAAGAAACTATTGAGCATATGCAAAAGATGCTCGAGAAATTTACCGCTGACTTGGAATTATTGCGGGTTAATAAAAAAGTAAAAAAATAAAATATTTTTTAACCATTAATAATTAATTAATCATTTCATAACTTATCGATTCGGAGGTGAGTAATGTCAGAGAAAGTAGTTGTACCTTTTCGTCAATATCTTGATCTACAAATTCAGGAAGCTCTGGGACCGGAGAATATGTGGTTTACTGGTGAAGAGGTAGGTCATGAGCCAAATCATTTTGAAGCTTTTCAGCACTATGTTGATTCTGGCGCAGCAGCTCGTTTTGCTCAGACACATATTCGGCTGGAAGCAATTCCAGCTAATGAATGCGGTGGTCAAGTTGCCAAACAAAATTTTGAACCCAAGTAATAAACTTGGGTTTATTTTTTTTGACTTTATCATTTAATAATTGTAAACTTTTAATTAGTTAAATATTAATATCAATTTTATGAAAGGATTTGTCGCTGATATTGAAAAAGATACCATTGCTAACAAAAATTTTCGTCAGGTACTCTATAGCGCCCAGCATTGCCAGATAGTATTGATGAGTTTGAAACCGGGCGAAGATATCGGCATGGAGATTCATGCCGACAATGATCAATTTTTTCGTTTTGAAAAAGGTAGTGGTAAGTGCATTATTGATGGTAATGAATACAATGTTCAAGACGGTTCGGCCGTTATTGTGCCAGCTGGGGCCGAGCATAATATTATTAATGTTTCTACGACCGAAGATTTAAAATTGTACACTATTTATGCTCCCGCTCATCATCAGGATGGCATTATTCGGGTAACGAAAGAGGAAGCAATGAATAATGAAGCAGAGTTTGACGGTAAAACAACTGAGTGATAGAGGATAGTGTGGCATTTGATTATTATTAGCTTAGCCGCGTTTACCGCGGCTGGGTATTTGCAAAAAAACGCCGATTGTTCTAGTATGTTTAATAATCGCACATTAAGAGAAGGAGACATTAATGCACACACAAAGCATCCAGGATATGGTTAATAGAACTTGGGCTAGACCGATTGGTGAGGATATCATGCGTAAAGCCGTAACCTTAAACTGTCAAAATTTTGATAATTTAACGGCAGTACAAGTAATTAATATGTTTCGCAGTATCCAGTTTGAAACAGTAGCTAATGAGAAAGAAAAATCTGAGTATTGGATAACTCAAAGCCCCTTTAATAACAAGTGGTATATTTTTTTAATCTTGGCGCGTGGTAGTTGGCCAACTATACCAATAATGGTTCTCAATACACGCCCCAAAATATGTGTTACGTCTTAATTTCCGAAAAGACCGTCATAATTGATGGTCTTTTGTTATTTTGTTATAATCAACTTAAGTAATTATTAAGCTTATGGTAATGAAGGAAATGTCTCGACCAACAATAAAAGAAATCAGAAAAGACGAGGCTTGCACAAACTTTGAGCAATTAGTTGGTAAAATTGGTGATCTTGTTACTGATCAAAACCTGGATCAATTATTATGTCTGGCCCGGAAAAAACCTTTTGATTCAATGATCCTAAAAACCAAGGATGATCTTCGAGTTTATTTGCAGCAAGCTAACAAACAGACTATCATTAAAATGGCTGATTTGCTGCAGGTGAATTATATTGCATTAGAGCTAGCTGCTAGTGCTAATAAAAATTATCAAAGAAATTTAAATATTAATTAACAAATATGAAAAAAACAACGATCATTGTATTGGTGATTCTCGTGGTAGTAATCGCTAGCTATTTTGTTTCTGCTTACAATGGTTTGGTTACGCTCAACGAATCAGTGGATAATAAGTGGGCGCAAGTAGAGTCTCAATATCAACGTCGTCTCGATTTAATTCCGAATCTTGTAGCGTCGGTACAGGGCGTCATGACTCAGGAGCAGGAAGTCTTTACTAAGTTAGCTGATGCTCGGTCTAAGTACGCTGGATCTGTTACTCAGTCCGATAAGGCTATTGCCGCTGGTGAAGTAGAAAGTTCTTTAGCCCGCCTCTTGGTCGTCATGGAAAATTATCCAGTTTTAAAAACCTCCGAAGCAGTACAAACTTTGATGGCGCAATTAGAGGGAACAGAAAATAGAATCAGCGTTGAACGTCAACGATATAATGATGAGGTTCGAATTTTTAATGCTAAAATAAAAGTTATTCCTACTAAATGGGTGGCTGGTATTTTAGGTTTCTCCACTCGTCAATATTTTGACGCTCAGGCTGGCGCAGAAAATGCTCCGCAAGTAGAGTTTAATAAATAATACATGAAAGCTATTCGTTTACTGAAAAGTTGGCAATTAGTAATTGGCCTGGTATTGATTTGGTTAATTTTTATCGTACCCATTTCTTTAGCCTACGAAGATTTAGGAAAACCCACTGGTTTAGTTAATGACTACGCAGATATTTTGACTACTGAGCAAAAAAGCGCATTGGAAAATAAGCTGAGTACTTTTCGTGAGCAATCAAAACACGAGATCGCTGTAGTAATAATAAAATCACTAGCCGGCGATACTATTGAGAATTTTGCGACACAGCTTTTTGCTGCTTGGGGTATTGGGCAGCAGGGAGCTGATAACGGAGTATTGTTACTGATTGCTATTGATGATCGACAGATGAGAATTGAAGTTGGCTATGGTCTGGAGGGGGCGCTGACTGACGCCCAATCAAGCTGGATTATTAACGAGCAATTGAAACCAAATTTTCAAAAGAATGATTTTTATACGGGAATTGATCAGGCAATGGAGCAAATTATGAAAGCGACGAGTGGCGAGGTGATACCGTCTAATAGTAATATTAATGAACGAGTAGAGTCAGATAGCTTTAACGTGTTTGCGGACGTTATCAAGTTTTTTATTTTTTTTATGTTTATCTTTTTAAGTAGAATATTGGCGAAAACAAAATCTTGGTGGTTGGGAGGAGTTATTGGTGCCGGAGTTGGTTTGGTTGTCGGCTGGGTAATGAGCAGTATTATTGCCACTATTGCCGGTGTTTTGATTATCGGTGGTTTAGGATTAATTATTGATTATGTTTTGTCTAATAAAAAAATAGGTCCTGGCGGTGGTATCTTGTTTGGTGGTGGCGGTTTTGGTGGCGGACGCAGTGGTGGCGGATTCGGTGGTTTCGGTGGTGGTGGCAGCGGTGGTGGTGGATCAAGTGGCTCTTGGTAAATAATAATTATCTTATGAATAAATATACTAAACTTTTTACTGCACTCTTCATTTGTCAGGTAGCTGGCTTAGTCGGTTCACGATTTACAATATCAGCCATTGATCAATGGTATCAGTTTTTAAATAAACCATTTTTTAATCCACCCAATTGGCTTTTCGGACCCGTTTGGACAGTATTGTATTTATTAATGGGTATTGCTTTTTATCTTATTTGGCAAGAGAAATTAAGTTGGTCTAAGCACAAAATGGTTTATTTATCTTTTTTTATTCAGCTTCTTCTTAATGCTTTTTGGTCTATTATTTTCTTTGGTTGGCAACAACCATTGTGGGCCTTCGGTGAAATTTTATTGCTGTGGGCAGCAATAGTTATAACTATTTATTATTTCTATCAATATCAAAAAACAGCAGCCTATCTGCTGTTGCCATATTTATTGTGGGTTAGTTTCGCCTCTTTGTTGAATCTGGGGATTTGGTATCTGAACTAACGATTACGAAAGTATTCATCAGGGGGTACTGCCACTGGATCAATTTGATACAGACCATAAAATTTGTAAGCAATATAAGCTTGGCATTTGTTCAGATTATCAGCTTCAACTTTCAGTAACAATAATAAACCATGTAGTTCTGCTGGTATATCCAACGTTGGATTAGTCTGGCGATCATGAACAAACTGGCGAAATAGTCGATCAAATAGATCAACCATTTTTTTAACTTTGAATAATGCTTCTAAACTGGGTACTTTACCAATACTCAGCCAATCAAAATTATCATAGCTTTTTTTTATAATTTCCCAGTTATGGAGTTCGTCTTCAGGAGTCGTTACCCCTTTTTCTAATAAATCAAAATTTGGCAAAGCATGTTTAAAGGGTAAATCTATTTTTCTCATTAAATTAAAATACTGGGCAAAATCTCTGGGGTCCTCAATACCAACAGCATCTAAAGTAGACCGTTGATTTTTGTCTAGTCCTAGTTTCTGATCTAATAATTGCGTGCTGGATAATGCTTGTTGTTCGCAGATATTTTCTTGTCGCATAATGAAAATATAATATACTAACTAATTGATAAAGTAAAGAATCTGTGTTGGTGGTATAATAACAACACTAAGGATTAATGCAATTTTATGATTAAATTATCATGAACCAAATTAGAGCTTTTTATCAATTGCCCCCGTTGTTTTTATTTAGATTTAAAATTAG
>PFPO01000020.1 GCA_002793075.1 Candidatus Komeilibacteria bacterium CG_4_10_14_0_2_um_filter_37_10 | reverse complement strand
CTGGGAAAAAGAATCAGGAATCAATCTGTGCAATCCACGATTGGATTTAAAATATACCATTGCCATGTCATTACTGAACTATGCTCAGGAAGAAGGTATGGCTAATGCTACAAAACCAAAGTGTGATTTAGCGGAAGTAGTCAAGAATTGGCAAGGATTTTTAGACACCGTTGATTTGCCTGGTATGAGTTTGAAGGGCGAGGGTAATAAAGCAGTAGAAAGTATTTTGCAAGGACTGCAAGAAGGCATGAGACCGGGCAATTCCGATGCCACTATCACTTTAACAATGAATGATAAATTGATTTCTAAGCGTTCTACTGAGGAAGATGCTGCTAGATTTAGAGCCGAGGGTAAGGAGGGGTCAGCAATAGGTAAGACCAATACCACTGATACAGAAGTGAAGACGCCAGCAGCTTTAGTACAAAGAGTTGGTGAAATGCCTATTACTATGGCGGAAGTGGAAGTGCCAGCAAAATCAGATCCGGCAGCTCTGAATATCACTGGCGTTTTAGCTCGCGCTTTTAGTACGTTTACTAATTCTTTAGCTTCACAATTATTACAACGTTGGATTAGAGAGGGCTTATATAATTTAACCAAAGCCAAAAATGCTCAGGTAGCGCTCACTATGCCACCCTGTCCATCTTGTGCGCAACAGCCACCAAGGCCGGGAGCTACTTTAGACGGTGCGGAGCTAGCTAAAGAAAATATTTTTACGCAACCAATTACACCGGAAGCTATAGAAAATTATTATGATGGTATGTTTACGGTATCAGTGGGTACCAGTGAACTATATAACCCATTGTTGGATTTCAGTTTTTGCCCCGAGCAAAAAGAACTGATCGGTATTAACAACTGTGTATTGGATCAGAAGTGGTATAACCTTTTTGATCGCAATGAATTTTTAACTTTGCAACAAGCGATTGATTTAAAATTAGTGGATCCCAAGACGCCATTGATTGCCGAAACAGATGCTCGTAATGGCGATATTCAGTACTGTTTTAAGCAGGGATTGTGTTTTTCTAATTTGCAGAAGATGCGCTTGGCTCGCTTAATCCCCCTGGGCTGGGAAATAGCCGCCAGTAAAAGCGATGGTAGTGTTACTCTCGGCCAGGTAATTGACTGTTTTGATAATGTTGAGTGTGAACTCAATACTAAGAGAAGTGATCATTTTGAAAAATTGATTGATCCTGATTGGCTACTCAAGTCGCCAACCGCCATCTGTCGCGCCAAGGGTTATGGGCCAAAATTGCAAGCAGCCAATGTCGCCGCGCGCGCTGAGGTTTGCGCTGATGCGCCGACTTGTTTGAAGGAAAATGATTTTGCTAGTTGCCAAGCTGGTGCTTATGGCTATTGTACCAGAGAAAAAAATGTTTGGCGTTTTGGTGGCGAGCAATGTTCACCGCAATATGCTTCTTGTCGTTCTTATGAGCAGCAAGGGTCAACTAATTATTGGATTAAGGACAGCTTGGAGTATTGTACTGCTGATCAGGTGGGATGTCGCTGGTATAGTCGTACCAAGGAGATTGATCGCAGCGCCGGAGCGGAAACAACTATTGTCAGCCCCAATCTAGCAACAGATATTTGTGATGGGACCTCGCGACTAATCTATCCTGATGCAGCAACTGTCAGTGCCTTTTGTAAATTAAAGGGTTATGCTGATGGTCAGATCAAAACTCCTGGTGAAACATCAGGTTTCAATACCTGGTGTCAGCATAATGGCAACTCTTGGGTAACTAGCAGTGCTAATAGAATGCCGCTCGAAGATATTAATTGCTATGGTTTGAATTGGACCAATAGCAAGGTTGTTTACCTTAATGGACAAGCTAAAAGTTGTGTTGCCAAAGACGCTGGTTGTCAGCAATTACTGAAGGTTGACGCTAGTATGAATTTGCTGGCTAACGGTGATTTTAAATTGGATGACGACGGTAATAGCCGACCTGATGGTTGGAATGAACTTAATTGGAGTAGTAGTTTGCCCTATGAAAATTATGAACGCATTCAAGTTGGCTATGGCTGGGAAGTAAATCAAGCCAATGTGCCAATTTTACCAGACACTATTTATACCGTATCATTGTCCGCTGCGCAGACGGCCGTTGATAAAACCGGCACGGCTCGTGCCACAGTTGTTCTATGCAATCAACAGGATAATTGTAATAGCGGTAACGGTATTGCCATCACCTTGGTTGGTGAGAACAGCGCTTGTTGGATTAGTAATAATGAAGTTAACATTTCTTTCCCACCAGCTGGTACAGACAATCAGCGTGAAAGCTGTAGTTTTACGGCTAGCGGACCTATTAAGTTCAGCAGGGTATTTTTGTTATCGGGCAGTGGTGGTGATGCTGTCTGGATAGATAATGTGCAATTAGAAGTCGGTGAAGGCGCGACTGACTATACTGAATACGGCACTACTAATTTTACGTATTTGAAAAAATCACCAGACTATTTATATTGCAATGATCCGCAAAGAGCCAGCTCTTTGTGCGCTAATTATTCGCCTAGCTGTAGCGCCAGCGATGTTGGCTGTGAACTCTATACCCCGCAAAATGGTGAACCAGCAGTACCTGGCGTCGTGAAAGCAGAGAACTATTGTCCAGCCGAGTGTGCGGACTATAGTCATTATCTGAAACGCCGAACACCAACGGAAGAGCATTTTAATGACAGCGCACAGAACACCGGCGTGAATATGATTGCCAGCACTGGCCAAAGCTGTACACTGGCCGATGTTGGCTGTGAGGAATTTACGGACATTACCAATCAAGAACAAAAAATTTATTATAGCTATTTACGAATGTGTGTGGATAGCACTGATCCTAATATTGCCACGTATTATACTTGGGAAGGATCTGACACTACTGGTTTTGAGCTTAAGACTTGGCGACTACTGAAGAGTGATTTTATTGATGACTTTGGTGGCGTTTGGCCGGGACCATGTACTGATGTTTATTACGATAGTACAGCGGGCAAAAACATTTGTCATGATAATGTCAATAGGTTTGTAGATAATTGTCAAAATAATTATAGTGACCCTAGTTGTCGAGAATATTTGGATGAAAATAACCAAAAGTATTTTCGTAAAGAGTCGCGGGTGGTAGCAGCGTCCACTGAGTGTCAGAAAATCCGAAGAACTGTCAATCCTACTGGTCCTACTGATTTAGCAATGATTTTGCCAGCGCAATCAACCACTTGTTCCGAGACAGTAGCCAATTGTCATGAATTTAAGGGCAATGACGGCAGTAATGTTCGTCAGGTTTTTGTGGACGATTTTGAATACAGTACCAATGATTGGACTGGTAACGCCGTATCTTTGAGTGCCGAGTCTGGTGTTATTGGCGGGCATTCTTTACGAGTCTTTACCGATGAAGATCCAAGAATTTTCAAAGGGGTACAATTGGAGTACGGACGATCTTATACGTTATCTTTCTGGGCTAAGAGCTGGGGTGATGATGAGGGCGCATCTTTGTCTATTGGTGCCGGCATCAAGAGCGGTAATAATTTTACGGAAAAGTTTCGTTTTAATAGTAGTAATGCCAGTATTGATTTGAGCACCCGATGGAAAAAATATGAGTATGGACCAATTTACTATCACTATGATAGTGGCGCGCCAACAACACCGGAGAATTTAACCATGCAATTAGCTTTTGGTTTGCCCAATAGTACGATGTATTATATTGATAATATTGTGTTAAAAGAGATTAGCTCGGATGTTTATTTGATTGATAATTCTTGGTCAGCAGCTGCTCAATGCGAGCCCTATCTTGGCTGTCGCGCTTACACTGATCGGGCGGATAACACCCATTATTTGTCTAGTTTTTATAGTGTTTGTCAGGAAAACAAAGTTGGTTGTCAGCAGTTTATTGATACCAAAAATAGTTCTTATCCTTTTGCTAAGAATTATAGCGCTGGTAATATTCTGAAAAATTCTAACTTTGAAGGTGATTATGATTATAATGGCGTTCCCGATGGTTGGAATTTTTGGAATAATTATGCTGATAATCTAGCTGGTAGTAATAAGATGAGCGTTGAATATAAAGCGAACGAAGGTCATAACGGTAGTAAGTATGTTAAATTAAGCGGCGATGGTTATGCACCTAATGGTGATAGCTGGATTGTGGCTAATCAGTATGTGGCAGTAAAGCCTAATACTAATTATTATTTTAGCGGTTATGTCCGAGCTGATTGGGCTGGATCAAATAATATGGGCTCGGTAGAGTTAATAGCTAAGCTGGGCATTGATAAGCCACGCAAGTCTAATCCGCGCGTGAGCTATGATATTTATAAAAATTCTGGCAGTCTGGGTAATAGTTGGACTAAAGTAGAAAAATCATTTACCACCGATAATGACACCTATGGTTTAGAAATTACTTGCGCGATGAATAATGGCACCAATCATGTTGCCAGCTCTTTCTGGTGTGATGATTTTCAGTTAGGCGAGGCTCTAACAGAGTCCACGGACCAGACAGTATATTTAGTTGATGATCAGCAGTACTACTGTAGTGAGAGTGCCAAGGGCTGTACAGAGATGGGACGTCCTACTATTGGCTTGAATGCAGTTGGTGGGGAAGAAATAAAATCTTGGAGTGAGGTTAACTATCTTTTGGATCCTGATCGCTATGAGTCAATCTTGTGCAGTAGCGAGTCAGCTGGTTGTGAGCAATATAAATCTGAAGGTCAGGTAGTGAATGTGAAAAACCCCGGAGCTAATACCTGTACCTATTTGAATAACTTTATTTATAATGGCACTCCTTATGAGCCTGGTTGGTATAAGACCTACTCCATACCAATAGTCGGTAGCACTTTGCCGGCTGGCGAGATCATGAAAACCTGTGCGCAGACAGACAATCAACCCAACCCTAGTTTACCGCGGCGCACTGATGATAATTGGCAGGGCTATGCAGGACTATGCGATGCCAAGAGTAATGGTTGCACCGAGCTTGTTGATCCACAAGCAACGCAAGGACAAAGCGTATTAGATAATGGCGACTTTGAGCAAGAGAGTGATGGTATTCTGACAACTAATTATAATATTCCTGACTTTTGGTATGACGAAAACGCTCATAATTCTACATATGAGTTATATAATCTAAAATATTATAATGGTATTAATTGGACATCAGTACCATGGGACAGAGATAAAGGTAAGAACAAAGGCAGGGATCAAGGGTACGGTATTAGTTTGAAAGCCAGCAGTGCATTTCTGTCCGGTGATTATAATATTTGGCTGCAAAAATATTTACATCAAAAGTTAAGTTTTCTGCAACCACAGACAACATATAACGTGTCAGTAGATTTGAAAAAGGAAAGCTATGGTCTTAATAATGATTTTCTGATCGGTGTGTCTTGTAAAAAACCAATTAAATCCATTGATAACAGTTTTGTTGATAGTAATCCTAGTGGCAGTAAATTGCAAACTATCACAATAGCTGGAGTAACATACTATACTGGCTATAAAAGGATTTATTTACCTAAAGATGCCAGTTCTGATTATAATACTTATTCATTTAAGTTTAATACCGTAGAAAGTAATAGTAAATGCTATTTATTATTGTTTGGCGCCTTGGGTAATGGGAATATCTGGACGGATAATGTGCGTATCCAGCCGACGCAATCTTACTATTATATTAATAGTAATCAGATCAATGAGGGTGATTGTAATGGTCAGGTGTCCTGGGATAAGGGCTGTATCGCCGTACTAGATAAGAGCAATGTTTCCTTAACCACCGGAGAACTTGCTAAGAGTTATAATTCTGTTGTTTCCTACCAAAAAAGTGTACAAAATAATGGCGCTAAAGCACCGGCACAGACGTGTACTAATCAGGAGAGCGGTTGCGACAGTAATCGCATCATCAAGGTGCGAGCAGATCGCGAGTGCGGTGAGTGGCTGTCCTGCTCTAGCTGGTCCTACTATACTGACCAACAAGGTAATGTGGTGCCATCGTGCTATGACCTTAACCGTTGTCAGCAACTGGACCCGGAGAATCCGGATACTTGTTTGAGCTGGGTTGACCAAGAACAAAAAACACTAACCAAGGAAGTTTATCAAGGCCGACAAGTTGGCTGGTCAGGCATGGAGTATTCCAGCTATTCTATTTTGAACACCTATCCGCTGGATGGACTAGTTGCTCGAAATGTTGATGCTAGCGGACAGTCTAATAATTTTTATTTAACTTATATTGGCAAAGATACGGAAGGTAAAGATAATAAAGATTTAGGGCAGGTTGGTGAGAATAGAGCAAAAATAGCCAAGAGTTGCCGGCTATATCCGGAACAAGAAGCGCCATTTGTTGCTGCTGGTGGTTCCGGACTGGAATTTGATGAATATAGTAATATTACCAATCGTCCAGCCACTTTAAATCAAGCTAATTTTTGTCAGTCTGGTGAGAATTGTGAATGTGACTACTATAAGACGGAATATACGATGGGGGAAACCAGATTTTATAGTCTGGGTGGTTCCACGCCCAATTCTATCATTTATGACGATCATGATGTTCTGACTAAACCAGATCCAATTTCTAAGATCAAGAAAAAAGCTGAGTATCGTGGCTGGTGGGGCTATTGCTTGGAGCAGGATAAGTCACGTAAAATTAGTGGTAGCAGTTTTGGTGAATATCCCTGTACTACTTGGATGCCGCTGGATATGGTCACGGGCGACTTTAATATTTTTGGTGGCGAGGCAGCAAATTCAGCTTGGCCAGAATCACTTTATTATTGTGCTGTTGCCAAAGGTGCTGCGGTTAGTTCAGTGGCGTTAAAATTACATCAGAGTAGTAGTGGCTGGCGGAATTATTACAACGGAACGGACAGCGATGATCCAATAAAGTGCGATTTGTATCGTCATGACATTACAAGAGGTGATATATCCTGTGATGGTAATGATATTTCTACTATTGAGAATAAGGATTATTCTATTTCCTTGAATACTACTAATATTGGTCAGAGCGTGTATAGGGATTCTGCGCTTACGAGTTATAAGGGGGATAATAATATTTGCGTACCCGATTTAAAGGGTACATATTACGTGACTCCATTGATACCAAATCTGCCAGACGGCAATCAATTAAACGATAATGGGACTCAAGTAGAATTTAAGCGTGTTTTTAGCGCAACAAGTACCAAAACTGGTAATTTAGACATAATTAATATGATGCCAGACAATATTACGGTAAACGATAATAATAAGCTAGATAAAAATATTTTTTATGGATCATTTGTTTTAAACTTACAGGACAAACATGAAAGTGATTCGGCGTCCTATGATGTTTATGCCAGATGTTTTATTACCAATAATAGTTTATCGTACACATGGGAAGAAGTAGTACAAAGTGATTTTGCCACTCTCTGTAACCCATCAGTTACCGGCGATAGGGCATTTGCTTTGTTGTTTTATTATGTTAAACACTCAGGGATTAATACAGGCGAGGACTCTACTTGTGATGAAAACAGTAGTAATGGTTTTGCTTTGGGGACTATGATTGTTTCCGCTACGGTATCCGGCCAATCATGGATTTTTGCTGACGGGCCCATGCAATATGCGTATGACGTACAAGTGTTATTTGGTACTCCTAGTGCAGACCACGATCAATGTACATATATAGTAGAAGGGAAAAGTCCTAAGACAACAGTTGTAGCAAATGGCATTCCTAATTTTCTCTATCCTTTCAATCAAGGAATTGATGGATTTTATGGGGCGTTAAACGGTAAAGAGAATAGAACTCTTCCCGAGACACTAGTTTCGTTGCAACCTCAAGCTAGTCATCCAAGTAGTGGTTATAAGCAAGCTGATACTGTTTATGGCTCCGATGGTTATCAGGTGGAGTGGGATGGAACGGTAGGGCACTATGGCGTTGATTTGGACCCGGTTAAGATACCAGATCCCAATAGGAGAAGTAGTATCTTGTTATCAATTAATAATGTCGCAAATGCGTTAGCAAAAGCCAGGGAATGGCTAGAGAAGATTTTTAATAATGGTAATATTTTTATAAAAAATAATTCACAGATCTATGTACCGAATACGAGTTGGTCAACAGGTCCATCAGTTATTGAGCCTCCGGTGGTCCATCCAGTAGAATTTAACCAACAAAAAAATGAATATTTGGAAAAAACAGAAATAAGCGGTTTTTCTATTAACAATACTTATAATCAGGACATTGTTCGTTATGGTCATTCCTATAACGCGACAATGAATTTTTATGCTTACGCTAAAGACGAACAGTCGCCGCTAGCCAGACTGTATATTGATTGGAGTGATGGCAATGTGGTTGATTATACGGCTCCAATTCGTAACCATAAGCCAATTTGTAGTCGTTACTGTACGAGTTCTGATATGATGTTGGATAGTTATGACATTGGTAGTTTTGCTATATTAGACAATCAATCTAATGTTAATCCAAACATTCCCAAGGGTTGGCAAGCCGACGTAATGTGTGGAAGTCCAAATAATGCAGAAATTACTCAAAAGGGGGATGCTAGTAGTGGATATTTTATGGAATTACTGACAAGGAAAGGGGCGTCATGGGCCGGATTAACAACAACTATGCCAGTGGTCGGTGGAAAACGCTATCGTTTGAGTTTCGAATATCAAACCCCCAATTCGCCGTCATGGGAAACTTACCCAAAACAGCTTGTAGTTCAGTCGTATTGCGCTCCTAATACAACGGGGTGCAGTGGAGCAGATGATAATTGGATTTCGCCAGGTGATATCATTTGGTCAGAATCACAACAAAAAACATCTTGGGAAGTTGTTAATTTGGATTTTCGAGCTAAATACAGTAATGAAATATTAAGAATATTCATTCCTTATGATATGTGTAAATCTTCAGCAACTGGCCCCACGATAGATTGCAGTGGTGGCGCTGGCTGTGCACCTGGTATGTGGTCAAATACATATGATGATCCACGAAAAG
>PFPO01000019.1 GCA_002793075.1 Candidatus Komeilibacteria bacterium CG_4_10_14_0_2_um_filter_37_10 | reverse complement strand
ATTAGCCCTCGCTGATTTAGAGACAGTAGAAAAAAGAAAACAAAGAATGGAATCCGAAATGAAGGGCAATAAAAACGATCAATTACAAAAAACCGCCGAAGCTCTGGATAAAGTTTATCAATTACTCTCACAGGGGCAACCGGCACGACGGGCTGAATTGAATGAAGAAGAACGCAAACTATTACGCGACCTGAGTTTACTAACACTCAAACCACTCCTCTACGTTAACAATGTTGACGAACAAGAGTTGGCTATCGTGCCAGAAACGAAAAACAGCATTAATATCTGCGCTAAGTTAGAGGCTGATCTGTCAGACTTACCTACTAACGAAGTTAAAGAATATTTAGCGGCTGCTGGCATTCGGGCAACTGGCCTAGATAAACTAATTGTCGCCGGCTATGACTTATTAAACTTAATAACTTTTCTCACCACTGGGCCCAAAGAAACCAAAGCCTGGACAATCAAAAAAGGATCTTGCGCGCCAGCAGCGGCAGGTGTTATTCATACGGACTTTGAAAAAGGATTTATCAGAGCCGAAGTGATCAGCTACCAAGACTTTATTACTGCTGATGGTGAACTTGGTGCTAAAGAAAAAGGACTACTGCGCGTTGAAGGGAAAGACTATGTGATGCAAGACGGCGATGTCTGTCATTTTCGCTTTAGCGTTTAACTAATTCCTCTTGACGATTACTGGTGTTGGTGTTAATCTAATCCATTAACTGTCCTAAGTAATGGAAAAAACGGAATTTATCCACTTTGCATCTCCGATAAAATAAACTACAATATTAAATAGCTAGATCTTTAAACAAATTATTCATCAACTAATCAGGAGGATCCCTTATGCGATCAGACCCACGACACAATCACTTCAAAAGACGCAAATGGTTCAGAAAATTAAATTGGATTCTTTGCGTTTACTACACCAAGTGGGTAGTTCCGCGATTGAAAATGTCGCAATATTAATCCAGAACCAGGAGTTTTTTATGAAAACGCTTAGTAATATTCTTCCCATATCTGATTCGTCCAAGGAGGTGATCCAGCGCCGACGTACGCGGTCTATTATCTAACCGCAATAATGTACGTTTGGATAGGCTAACGCCCTATCTTTTTTCCTCAGGAAACGGCTGATGTTCCTGCCTCTATATAAAAATTAAAAGTAAGTCGCTTGGTAACACTAAGCGACTTATTTATTATAATAGTTTTTTATTTCTCTTAGCACCAACCACAATTCTAGCACAACAAAAATACACCCATAACGATAATAGGTGTCTTGCTGAAGTGTATTTTTGTTTTTGTTTTTGCTGCGATCTAGTTTTTTATTATCTGCTTTTTGGCAGAAAGTTAGCCCCCGCTAAAAAAACTAGTCCCTTTTTATTTAGCAAGATACTCCTAATAGCTTGGCTGTTATAGCCATATTGGGAAAAAGTTCCCGCGCTTTGAGATGTTGCTAAAAAATATATTTAAAACGAACAATTAATAAATTTTTTGGGGTGTGGTACCGATATAATAGTGTTGCAGAATAGACAGATAATCAGCGCCAGCTTTAGCGCGACGCATAGCATCTACCGCTGACAAACCAACACCGTGACCATTTAGATTTCCTCCTGTTTCAAACTCACAAACTACTGATTGCAACCAAGGCACTTCATTTTTCCAAACTTCTTTAAAGCTTCTGGTCCGGCCGTCGCTGCTGGAAAAAAATGGCGTGATGGCTATTTTGCCATTATAGGTTAAAACTTGCCCTCTGGTTTCCTCTACTGCCCTTTTCCAATCAGTCAAAATATCTTCAATAGCTGCACCGCGATAAACCTGATCATATGTTGCGTCCACTAAATAAAACTCATTAGCATGCTTAGTTTGTCGTTCTTGATGATACTGTGCATAAGTACGCGCGGCAATAGCCATAGCTTTTAGAAACTCATAAGGCGCTGCTTTTTGGGTTTCCGAAATACCCAATAAGTATTTTTCCATCGGCAACTCATTAATAACCCAATATTTGTCAGTAGCGGGCGTATATCTAAATTCTAAAGCGTACCGAAAGTCATTATAATTAACTTTGGGATTGAAATCTGGTCGCGCGTCCAGACTAAGAATAGTAAAGAAACTATTTATTGGATCTACTAGCTCTAAACGCAAATAACTGCCGCCGCTGTAATTATAATCATCGGAGGATAAAATATAGATTTTATTCAACCAATCGTAGACAATCGTCACGCCATGACCACTGGTTTTGGTGGCTAAAATATTATTTCCTTGATCCTTAACATAATAATTACCATTGGCAGTTACTGTTATTGGCTGTCTAGTATCATATAACCCCACGCGCATAAGCGGGCCAAAAGAATTGGTAGTAACATTATTTTCGGGATTAACTTGGGTCGGATTTTCTACGGTTGGCGCTTGACCGTCCATATTGGTGGCAATAATCGCTGTTGGCTGATAGACAATCTTTGGTTTAATACTACCAACGTTCAGATAAAAGGTAACATCGCTATTCTTTACCCAATCCAAACGCCGCGCTACCAATTGAAATTTCTCAATATATTCACCTTTCTTCTCGGGTGCCTGTAAAACAAACTTAAAGGTACCGATTTTTCCAGGTTTTACACTTTTTTCTTGTAATCGCGCAGCACGAAAAGCCTCTTCCCAATTCTTATAGCGAAAAACCGACTTCCGCATTTCCGGACTGACCGTTGCTAAAGCTAAAAAGTTGTAACTACTATTAGACCAGGTATAATTACCCGTATTTTTAAACTTCAATTCAATGGTTATTGCTTTACCCGGTTCAATATTGATTTCGCCGGCTGGTTTTAGAGAAATTAATTCCGCTGATATCTTGGGTCTAATAGTTGCCGCTTGAGCTGTTGGTATGAACAATGATCGCAACCAACTGACCGGACTTATTTTTTCTTCTGGTTGTTGTTCTGGTCCAACTACCGGCAGCTCTGGCAATAAATCTATTGGATTGATAATGGTATTGTTATCCGTTGATTGATAACGATAGGGATTACTTAAGTAATCTCGAGTTTCTACTGCAGCACTAACAGGATCAACGCTGTCTAAAATATAGGTTTCCAACAGGGATAATAATTTGCCAGATATTAATATCAACAATAAGGATATTGCAAACATAAAAAACACACTCGACACTGAGCGTGTTTGGCAATTTTTTGAACCCCTGCGTTGATAAACAGAGCTGTGGCAATAAGCTTTGTTGGTGATGACCCTCATTTTCTTTTTGTTTTTATTTTTTACTGAGGTGATTTTTTACCTCATAATAGTATTTTAGCACATTTTTAAGAAAAAAACAAGTGCTAATGGTAATGTGCACACACATATTGCACTTTCTAGTAAACTAGGGCTATATGTCAAAAACTATGCCAAAATCAACACAAGAAGAAAAATATAGGTGG
>PFPO01000018.1 GCA_002793075.1 Candidatus Komeilibacteria bacterium CG_4_10_14_0_2_um_filter_37_10 | reverse complement strand
AGTTAAAGAAAATTTACAAGTAAAAGACATACCGATTGTCCATTGGGGTAAACCCGGAATCGGTATTTCCGCTCAAGAAATATGGAAAATAATCAAATGAGTAATTTAGTGATACCACATTGCTGGAAATTATCTTCTAAGCCACACCGTTTTTGTCCTGGTTGTGGCTATCCTTTATTAATGAAAGCACTCGGTGCCAATATTGACGAGATGAATATTCAGAATCAAACTTTTTTGAGTTTGGATATCGGTTGTTCATTATTAGCGTGGGATTTTTTTAATGTGGATACTACCCAAACTCATCATGGTCGAACAATACCACTGGCGGTGGGTTACAAAATGAGTCAGCCTAATAATATTGCCCTGGCCATGATTGGCGATGGTGGCGGTTATGCCATTGGTTTGCAACATCTCATTCATGCCCGTCTGCGCAATGACAACATAACTGTTATTTTAGTGAATAACGCCAACTATGGTATGACCGGTGGACAAAGGGCCCCGACATCAATTCGTGGTCAAAAAACAGCTACTGGTGTTATTGATAGTGACTGGCAAATTGATGGTATTAAATTATTAACCTCGATTTCACCAGCGCCTGTTTATTTAGCGCGAGCAGCGGTGGATAATCAAATACAAATGAAAAAATATTTAGCCAGTGCATTACAGTGGCAACAGCAAAAAAAGGGTTTTTCGTTTGTGGAAATACTATCATTTTGTCCAACTAATTGGCACACTAATGCTGGTGCGACCCTAGCTTATTTAAAAGAGTTAAAAATAAAATATCCTTTAGGTGAATTTTAAAATATTATGAAAGTAGCTGAACAAAAAATAATTAATGTTTGTCTTGTTGGTGAAGGTGGTCAAGGAGTGCAAACAGCTGGTAAATTATTGGCGAAAATAATGCGCCAGTCAGGATACCACGTCACGTATGTTCCTAATTATGGCGTCGAGCAAAGAGGTGGCTCATCTATTGCTTTTATTCGGATTAGCTCCCAACATTTAGATTATCCTAAATTTTCTAGCGCCGATCATATTTTGTTATTAGCTAAGCGATCTGGTCAACGAGTTGAAAATCTGATCGATAGTAAAACACAACTGTATTATAATAGTGATTTTACAACTCCCGAGATCAAGAAGATGAAGAATAGTACTGCTTATGCGTTAAGTACCATGGCTAACGAATTAGGTTTAGCCAAATCAATCAGCAGTATTGTTTTGGGGTTACTGATAAAAAAAATTAATTTAACTAATATAGAAATCGCTATGCCGCTAGTAGCTGAATATTTTACCAATAAATACGATCAACCAATTGTTGATATTAATAAAAACGCTTTAATCATTGGTTATAAACTATAATTATGTCATCTCATTGGCAAACCTGGCAAAAGGAAAATCACAAGATGCAGTTTAATAATCACCTAGCTCTGTGCAAGGGATGTGGTCTGTGTATTGCCATTTGCCCAAAAAAATGTTTACAATACCATCAACAGAATAAAGGTGTTTATGGACAAAACGCTATTGATATTGATTTAAATAAATGCATCCAATGTCGTCAGTGTGAGAGTATTTGTCCTGATGCCGCTATTACCATTAGCCTTAAAGATCAGTAATAAATTAACGATGAAGTGGAATTTAGCAACCGTAGCGCCAGCTGATTTTATTAATTCTTTTCCTGAAATAGATCATAATATTTTACAGCTGTTGTACAATCGTCAATTGACAGAGCAAAAATCAATTGACGAGTTTTTGTATCCTGATTATTCACGAGATATTCACGATCCTTATTTATTTCGGGATATGACCCGAGCAGTACAGCGGATCGTGCAGGCGCATCAGCAAAAAGAGAAAATAGCTATTTATGGCGATTATGACGCCGATGGAGTTTGTGGATCAGCAATACTTTATCGTGGTTTAAGTTTCTTGGGGTTTACCGATTTGATTACGTACATTCCCCATCGAGAAAAAGAAGGCTATGGAGTGAATAAACAAGCAATTGATTATTTATCGGAACAAGGAGTTAAATTAGTAATAACCGTTGATTGTGGTATTAGTAATCGCGCGGAGGTCAAATACGCTCAGCAGCAGTACCAGATGGACGTCATTATTTCTGATCATCATGATTTGCCAGAGTTCTTACCTGACGCCATAGCTATTATTCATTGTCGTTTAGCTAATAGTTCTTACCCCTATGCTTATTTGTCTGGTGGTGCCACGGGTTTCAAATTGGTTCAAGGCTTACTACGTGAGCCATATTTTAATATTAGTACTAAGCAAATAGAAGGAGAAGAAAAGTGGCTGCTTGATTTAGTAGCTTGTAGTATTATTGGTGATATGGTTCCGCTTTTGGGAGAAAACAGAACTTTGACAAAATATGGATTAATCGTTTGGCAACGAACCAAAAGATTGGGTTTACAAAAATTAATGGAATTAATCAATATTGATCCCCAACAGTTAGATATCCAGAAAATAAGTTGGCAATTAGTGCCAAGGTTAAATGCGGCTGGTCGCATGAAGCATGCTAATACCGCCTATCAATTACTAGTCACAGAAAATATTGCCGAAGCTATTACTTTAGCCAGCGAATTAAATCAGAGCAATATTGATCGGCAGAAACTAACCGAACAATATGTTCAGATGTTCTTGGGGGAGGTAGTAGCTGATTTTTCACAAATAGCCCAACAAACATTGCTTTTTTATCATCCCGGATTAATGATTGGTTTGCTGGGTCTGGTTGCTGGTAAATTAGCTGATAAGTTACAGCGACCAGTTTTTGTACTTACTGATCGCGATCAAGACATAGTTGGTTCTGGACGGAGTATCGATGGTTACCACATAACTAATGCCTTGCAAAAATTAGAGCATTATTTAGTGCAATACGGTGGTCATATGATGGCCTGCGGTTTAGTAATTAATAAGGATAAGTTTGAACTTTTTAAAAAGGAAATAGAGAATGATAGTCGATCGTTATTATTAAATCATGATTTGGCAGGACAGATATTTATCGAACAGACATTATCTTTGGCTGCTGTTGATTGGCCACTTTTCGAGTCTATTCAGCTTTTTGCACCTTTTGGTGAAGACAATGAAGAACCGATTTTTTTAATTACTCAAGCCCAGATAGTAAATTATCAATTAGTCGGCAAAGACGAGCAACATCTGCGCTTGACTATTGGACAAAATGGAGAAAGAAGAAAAGCTATTGCTTTCAATATGGCCGACAAAGTAAAATTATTAAAAAGTCAGTCCGATGTTGATTTGGCAGTAAAAATTATAGTTAATGAGTGGCATGGGTATCGCGAACTGCAATTAAAAGTTATTGATATTAGAAATTAAGTTATGTTAAAGCATATTAAATTATATTCTGATGGTGGATCACGAGGCAATCCCGGCCCAGCTGCTGGCGCTTATGTTATAAAAGATACGTCGGAGAAAATTGTTGATCAGGGTAGTATTTATTTAGGTGAGGCGACCAATAACGTTGCTGAATACTCAGCTCTTTTATTGGGCCTGACAAAAGCCGTTGAATTAGATATTGAACAAGTAGATGTTTTTGCTGACAGTGAACTACTAATTAAACAATTAAAAGGTGAGTACAAAGTTCGCGATTTAACCTTGGCAAAATTATTTGTAAAAATTTGGAATTGCCAGTTAAAATTTAAGAAAATATCTTTTTGTCATATTCCACGAGAACGTAATTGTGCTGCTGATCAATTAGTTAATGAAATGCTTGATCGTCAGTTGGCTAAAAAAAGATAATTTTTTATTCAATATATTCAGTTGTCAATTAGTACGTTCTGTGTTATATTTGTGTGAGTTATGACAATAAATTATCACAATTTTTGGGATTTTATTGGTAATGAAAATATTATTCATTATTGGCAAAATTGTTTGCGGACTCGTAAATTTGTTCATACCTATTTATTTATTGGACCAGAACATTTAGGCAAGAGTTTTTTAGTATCCAAATTAGTTGCGGCAATTCTTTGTATTCAGCCAAACGCCGATGGTGCCCCTTGTGGTAGTTGTGCACCCTGCCAGCAGTTGGCTAAAAATATTCACCCTGATTATTATCAATTATTACCGGATAGCGAAAAGGACACTATTAGTATTGAACGAGTACGTCAGTGGCAAAAATCTATTGCTACTAAACCATTTTATAATTCCTACAAAATTGGTTTTATTGAAGAAGTGGATAAGATGAGTGAGGAAGCAGCTAACGCTCTATTAAAAACCATTGAAGAGCCGGTTGGTCAGACAATTATTTTTATAACCGGCATAGATGAAAATAATATTTTACCAACTATTAAATCTCGGGGCCAACTTTTTAGGTGGCGGCGGGTTAATAATCAAATTTTATTTAAGCATTTCGCTTATGACTGCAACGAATTATCAGCGACCAGAAGAGACGTTGTTTATTGCGCTGATGGTCGCCCAGGTAGAGTAATCCAATTACTTGCTGACCCTCGGGCCCAGCTGCGAGAATTAAATTTTGTGCAAACAATAATTGATTTAATTCTCGCAACCAGTGCCCAAAAAATGACTTTATTGGATAATTTAAGTAAAATTAAAGACGGTACTTACCAGCTGGAAAATATTATTGAACGGACAGCTATTATCGCCCGTTGTCTACTTGGGCGCAAGATTTTAGGGTCATCATATTATGATAGTTTAATAGCGGGGCGAGATTTAGAATGGCCAAATTTACTATCTTTGATTAACAAATTACAGAATATGAAAGAGCGTAAAGCCTATAATCAAAATCAGAAATTAGTACTTGAAGATTTATTTTTAATGACATAACTATGTCGAAACGTAATTTATTTTTAGTTTTAGTCATTGCCTTAATATCATTACCGTTAAGCGGATGCTTTATCAAAGTTAATCAGAGCCCTGTTGGTAGTCAGGAAGGAGTGTTTATGAGTAGTGATTTAGGTGATAACTGGCAAAATGTTTCTAATTTATTATCTGTTGGGCAGCAAGAAAACTTTGCCGCTGCTGATATAGTTTTGCTAGTTAAAGACCCTCAAGACAATAAAGTTATTTATGCTGGTAGTAGAATAAACGGTTTATATTTTACGGTAAATGGTGGTACGGGATGGCAAAGGACACTGGAAAACGTTGGTGGTATTAATGATATTGCTGTTAGTTATTTTGATCATTGCACTATTTTTACTGCTGCGGTTAATCAGCTTTATCGATCAACCGATTGTACTCGTAATTGGCAGAGTGTTTTTAATGAATCTCGACCTGAGGCTCGGATAACCACAGTCGTTACCGATTCTAATGATAGTAACGTAGTATTTGCCGCCAATAATTTAGGTTCTTTGTATCAAAGCACGAATCAGGGTAAATCCTGGAAGTCTTTGTATAATTTTGCTGCTGATGTAAGAGAGATTTTGATCAGTAAAAAGAATATTATTTATGTAGCCACTATCAATAAAGGTATTTTTCGCTCTGTTGATCGGGGAGCCACTTGGAATAACGTAACAGATACTGGAGAAAATCAGTGGCGCGGCATGAATAACTGGCGAGATTTATTATTGGATCCGAACAATCAATCCCGAGTGATTTATGCTAATAACTATGGTATTTTTGAATCTCTTGATGATGGTCAGAATTGGCGATCTTTACCATTATTAACACCACCGAGCGCAGTCACAATTTCCAGTTTAAGCGTATCTTACCAAGACAGTAAGAAAATGTATTATTTAGCTAATAATACCTTTTATTTATCAGTTGATGGAGGTCAAAATTGGGCCACAAAAAAGATTGCAACTACCTCCAACTTTGTCACTCTATTAACCATTGCCGGTCCGGAAGAAGTAATATATGCCGGAGCGGCGAAATAATAATTAGTTAAGATAATAAAATGAATAAAGAATATTTAAATGATTTCCTTGTTGGGGCGCAGAAAATAAGTGATTTTTATCAACAAGAATTAAAAAATATTAAGACTGGTCGCATTACACCATCTTTAGTGGAGAATGTTACAGTCTCTTGCTATGGCGCTATGATGGAACTACTACAACTGGCTACCATTTCTGCACCAGAGCCAAATTTATTGTTGATTAAACCCTGGGATCAAAATAATACTAAAGAGATTAACAAGGCTCTACAAAATAATGATTTCCACGCCACTGTGATGGTAGAAGGTGATACAGTGAGATTAAAATTTGCACCACTGACCGAAGAAGCGCGATTGGAATTGGTTAAAAGGGTGAAGGAAAAAATGGAAACGGCAAAAATAAAACTCCGTAGTTTACGAGATAAGGTACGAGAAGATAATATAGCTCTAAAAGAAGAGGGGCAAATATCAGAAGATGACAAATTCCGACGCTTGGCAGAGATTGATGAAAAAACCAAAGAATGTCAGGAGAAGTTAAAAGAATTGGCTGAGTATAAAGAAAAAGAGATAATGACTTTATAGTAAATTATGTTATCCACAATTATTGTATTTATAATCATATTAGGATTGCTTGTCTTAGTGCACGAACTAGGACACTTTTGGGCCGCGCGAAAATTTAAAGTCTTCGTGGAAGAATTTGGTTTTGGTTTTCCCCCTAAGTTATTTTCTTGGCCCGGTAAGAAAACAACTTATTCCTTAAATTGGATACCGATTGGAGGTTTTGTGAAAATTAAAGGGGAGGGTGGTGAAAATAAAGATGATGATGACAGCTTTAGTCATCAGCCAGCTTACCGTCGTTTTATCATTTTAGTTGCTGGTGTTACCATGAATGTGTTTTTAGCCTTTGTTTTATTAAGTATTGGTTTCTTAATTGGTTTACCAAGTGTTGTTGATCAATCAATAAGTAATGCCACGATTAGTAATGAAAAAATCCAAATCATTCAAATTGAAAAAAATAGTGTCGCGGAAAAGATTGATTTAAAAATGAATGATCAGATAGTGGCGATCGATAATCTGCCAGTTCAATCAGTGGAACAGGTTGTCAATCAAATAAAAAATGATCCCGATCGGATTATTACTTTGCAAATTAAAAGAGAGGGTCAAGATTTGGTGAAAGAAGCAGATTTAAATTCGGGTGAAAAATCCATTCTCGGCGTCTATTTGGTAAAATCTGGTACCGTTAAATTTCCGTGGTGGCAAGCTATTTGGCAAGGATTTAAAGCGACGTTTTATACTTTAGGTCAGATAATAATCGCTTTATTTCTTTTAGTTAAAGGATTGATTGTTGGCCAGGGACCATCTTTGGAATTAGCTGGTCCTATTGGCGTCGCCGTCTTGACGGGTGAAATGAAGCGCATGGGTTTTGTTTATTTATTACAGTTTATGGCTTTTCTCTCATTAAATTTAGCTATTGTAAATTTATTACCACTACCAGCACTTGATGGGGGACGTATTTTATTTCTCATCATTGAAAAAATCAGAGGCAAGCCTAATAATGAAACTTTAGAACGCGTGATGCATAATGTTGGCTTCTTTGCCTTGCTTTTTGTGATGTTTTTAGTAACATACAAAGACTTAACAAAATATGGCGAAAGAATCATTAATGTGTTTAAGAATATTTTAAATTAATGCATTTTCAAATAACCAAAAATAACTATCCCTGGCCAACGGTTTTACGTCGTTTGGGCTACTACCCATTAAACAATGCCTACGTTAAGAGACTAGGTGCTGATTATTATCCACGATTTCACATCTATGCTCAGTCGGAAGATGACAATGGTGTTTCCCTGACACTGCATCTTGATCAAAGAAAGGGTCGGCACGAGGGGATCAAAGCGCACGCTGCCGATGATGACTCTAGCGTTGTCCAAGAAGAAGTCCAAAGAATTCAACAAGCATTTAGTAAAATACTATGAGACAATCAAAATTTTTTTTAAAAACAATAAAAAATATTCCCGGCGAAGAAACAGCAATTAATGCCCAGCTTTTATTACGAGCGGGTTTTATCGATAAATTAATGTCTGGTGTTTATACTTATCTACCACTAGGCCTTAAGGTATTAGATAAAATCAAAAGCATTATTCGTGAAGAAATGATTACGGTTGGTGGGCAAGAAATATATATGCCCGCATTACAACCACGTTCATTATGGGAAGAAACCAAGCGGTGGGAAAGCATGAAGAATATATTATTTCAGTTAAAGGGCCGCGGTGGTTCTGATTTGTGTCTCGGTGCTACGCATGAAGAAGTGGTTGTTGATTTGGTACGCAAAAGAGTAAATTCATACAAGGATTTGCCATTAGCCTTGTTTCAAATTCAGGATAAATTTAGAAATGAACCACGAGCTAAATCTGGCTTGTTACGCGGACGCGAGTTTGTAATGAAAGATCTTTATAGTTTTCATACTGACGTTAATAATTTAGAAGATTATTACGAAGAAGTAAAAGTAGCTTATTTTAAAATATTTTCTCGTCTCGGGTTAGATGCCAAGATTGTTGAAGCCTCTGGTGGGGCATTTACTTCGGAGTATTCTCACGAATTCCAAGTACTTACCGAGAGTGGCGAAGATACAATTTTTTGGTGTTCCTGCGGTTGGGCACAGAATAAAGAAGTGTGTCAAATCAGCGTGGGACAGATTTGTCCCGCCTGTAAAAAACACAAAGTCTCCGAAAGTAGGGCTATTGAGGTGGGTAATATTTTTAAGTTGGGTCAGAAATTTAGTCGGGATATGAATCTATCTTTTATGGATAAAAATGGTAAAAAAGATTTTATTACTATGGGTTGTTATGGTATTGGGCCGTCAAGAATTTTGGGTAGCATAGTTGAAGTTCATCATGATCAGCAGGGAATTATTTGGCCAGCTACTGTCGCTCCTTATCAAATTCATTTATTATTATTGGACTTGCGTCGCGAAGCATCACGAATTTTAGCCGAAGCACTGTACGAAAAAATGAAAAAGATGGGATTGACCGTGCTGTTTGATGAACGCGTCGAAAGTCCCGGTAGTAAATTAAAAGAAGCTGATCTAGTCGGTTTACCTATCCGTTTAGTGATTAGTGAGAAGACCAACACCCTAGTTGAGTATAAAGCGCGCAATAGTAAAGACGTTCTTTTATTATCAGAGAAAGAATTACTTAATAAATTAATAACGCCCTAATGTTCAATAAATTTTTTGCCAAATTTTCTCGGGAAATGGGCTTAGATCTCGGTACGGCCAATACACTGGTTTATATTTGTGATAAAGGAATTTTAGTTAACGATCCATCAATTGTGGCTATCAATAATAGAACTGATCAGATTATTGCTGTCGGTGAAGATGCGAGAAAAATGGTTGGTAAAGCACCAACTCATATTACGATTTCTCGGCCCTTGGTAGCGGGTATTATTTCTGACTATGAGGTATCGGAAAAGATGATCAAATATTTTATTGATCGCGTGCATCGTGAAAATTTTTCTTTTGCCCCGCGACCAAAAATTATTGTCAGTATTCCTCTGGATATTACGGAAGTAGAACGCAAAGCGGTAGAGGATGCGACGATGGGCGCGGGAGCTAGTCAGGTCTTTTTGATCGAGCAACCAATGGCTGCAGCCATTGGCGCCCGTTTACCAATCCAGGAGCCAAGTGGCAATATGATTGTGGAGTTAGGAGCTGGTATTACCGAAATCGCCGTTATTTCTTTAGGTGGAGTAGTTACCTTTACCTCTCTAAAATTTGGCGGTAATAAATTTGATCAAGATATTATTCAATACGTCCGAGAAAATTTTAATTTATTATTGGGCGAAAAAACAGCAGAAGATTTGAAAATAACTATTGGTAGTGTCTTTGCTGGTACTGATTCGCAAGAAAAGAAAATTCGGGGACGTGATTTATATACGGGATTACCCCGAGAGATAAGTATTAGTAATGGTCAGGTACGAGAAGCAATTATTAAAAACATTAAGGTTCTTATTGAAAATATTCGTGATACTTTAGAAAAAACACCACCCGAGTTAGTAGCGGACATCTATCAACAAGGAATTGTTTTGTCCGGTGGCGGGGCGCTGTTAATGGGTTTGGATAAAGTAATCGGCAACGAGTTAAAGATTCCCGTTCATATTACTAATGATCCACTAACCTCCGTGGTTCGCGGTATTGGTGTCGTGCTGGAAGATTTTGATAATTTAAAATCATTATTGGCTCCGCCTACAAATTATTTAGTAAACTAATGAGATGTTAGGAAAAAAGACTTATAAGATCAGTTTATTAATTATTTGTTTAATTGGTGTTTTGATTTTTGCGATAACTGATTTATGGCAACCAATAAGAAACGCGATTAATTTTTTTTTAATGCCCGCGCAGGGTTATTTATTTAATGTTGGACAAAGAACTTATGCCACCTTTAATAATATTTTTGCTCAGGATAATTTGTTAAAAACAAATGAAGTATTAAGTCAGCAGTTGCTGAGTTGCTCTATCGATCAAGTTAAGTTGTTAGAATTAAGAAAAGAAAATGATTTTCTTCGTAAGCAACTTAACTATAAAAATGAAAATAACAGCCAATTAATTATTGCTCGGGTTATTGGTAAACAATTATTTCAATCGGATTTATTGATGATCGATAAAGGTTTGAGCGATGGTCTAGCTATTGGTCAGGCGGTAGTTATTGATAATGGCGTATTGATTGGCAAGATTTTGCAGATGGATGAGAAAAGAGCTATTGTCGCCTTGCTTAGTAATCATCAGTCAGTAGTCGCAGCAGTTATTGGTAATGTCCATGAAACTCAGGGTTTATTAAGAGGAAATTTGGGACTCGGATTAATCATGGACATGATTCCCGCTAGCGATGTGATTGCTGTTAACGATTTGATTTATAGCTCAGGTTTAGAGGAAAGAATTAAGCATCGGTATATTATTGGTAAAATTGGTAGTATTATTAATAATCAAAACGATTTGTATCAAAAAGCTGAGATTATTCCCGCGGTTGATTATAAAAAAATACAAAACGTTTCGATTGTTATTGAATAAGTTTATGCACCATAAAATTTATATCAGCTCATTAACTGTAGTTATTTTTTTAATGCAGGTGGGAATAATTTCTGCTTGGGGTGTATTTGGTACTCTCTGGCCACTATTGTTGTGGGAATTGTTATTTTTTTATCATTATCATGATACACGAAATATTTACCTCTGGATTGCTGCGGGAATTTGTCTGGATTTAGTTTATAATTTACCCGCGGTTAATACAATTTCTCTGTTAATTATTTATTTATTTAATGTTTATTTTTTTAGTCGGTGGTTTGTCTTTAAAAATTTTCTTAGTTGGTCATTATTTGGTTTATTAGCTTGCAGCTTATATTTTTGGTTGGATTATTTATTATTAGTTTTACTAAATTTTTGGCGCGATACAACAATCAATCAATTTAATACCAGTCAGTTTGGTTATTATTTATTATTAAACTTTTTATTGTTAGTAATCATTTATAGTTTCCGATTAATCAGTAACAAGAAAAGTAAAAAATGAACGCTAATCGTGACCCTTTTAATATTAAATTATCTGGCCAACCAGTGAAAGGCTATTTATTGAAGGATGCCAATCAGTCAATTTGGCGAGATGGTTATATACCTAATAGTAATGATCAGAGTATTTGGTTATGGGAAAATATAACCCCCGGTAAAATAATTTTTTTACTGGCGATTTTAATTATAAGTTTTTTTATACTACTAGGTAGGACATCATATTTACAACTTTGGCGTGGTGATTACTACCGTGGTGTTGCTGAGGGAAATAGGTTGAAAGAAGTGATTATTATGCCTAAACGTGGTTTAATTTTTGATGATCACGATCAGTTATTGGTTCGCAATATACCGAGCTATTCGCTATTTTTTACACCCGCATATGTTAGTTCCAATACTGCGGTTATTCAGCGAATTACCAAAGAGATAGCAGATAAGACAGGAGAGCAACAAACTGAATTGTTAAAAAAAATAGAAAACGCCAGACAAATGAGCTATCAAACGATGGATTTAGTAGAAAATTTAGATGACCAACAAGCTATTGCTTTTAAGATTAAAGAACAGGAATGGTCTGGCTTTGAAGTGCAAGAACGGTCAGTGAGACAGTATATTTATAGCAATGAGACTAGCCAATTAATGGGTTATCTAGGAAAAATTACTGAGGATGAATATAGCTCTTTACAAGAGCAAAATTACCAATTAATTGATTGGTTGGGCAAGGGAGGACTGGAAAAAAAATATGAAGTAAATTTACGCGGTCAAGTGGGTATCAAAAATATTGAGGTGAATGCCAAGGGCCGAGAATTGAAAGTTATTTCTTGGCGCGATGCCCAATCGGGCTCGGATTTATTGTTACATTTAGATATTGACTTGCAAAAAAAAGCTTTTGCAGTTTTTAACGAATTAGCAAAAAATAGAAAGAAAACAAAAGGTGTGATTATAATTATGGAACCAAAAACCGGGGGCATTAAAGCGCTGCTATCATTTCCTACCTATGATAACAATGTTTTCAGTAAACGTTTAAGTAGTGAGGAGTATGATAGTATTTTTCAAAGCGATGAGCGACCACTTTTAAATAGGTCTATTGCCGGCCAATATCCCTCCGGATCGACCATTAAGCCACTAATTGCCGTCGCGGCACTGCAAGAGGGGGTTGTTACCGAGCAAACAACTTTTAATAGCACTGGCGGGATCCATTACGATCAATGGTTTTTTCCTGATTGGAAAGCCGGTGGTCATGGCATTACTAATGTTATCAAAGCTCTGGCGCAATCAGTTAATACTTATTTCTATATGATTGGCGTTGAACAATATAATGGAGTAACTGGTTTAGGAGTTGATCGGATGTACTCTTATTTAACTCGCTTTGGTTTTGGCCAGAAAACTGGTATTGATTTACCCAGTGAAGCAATTGGTTTAGTTCCTAATCGCGAGTGGAAGTGGGAAAACAAGAAAGAACCATGGTATCCGGGTGATAGCATGCATATGGCTATTGGTCAGGGTGAATTATTGGTGACCCCAATTCAATTAGCTGCTTATGTTTCTGCTTTGGCCAATCAAGGCACCTATCTTAAACCGAAAGTAGTAAAGGCAATAAAAGAAAATGGACAACTCATCTTGTTAGATCCGGAAGTATATCAAACTGGTTTATTCAGTGCTAGTAATATTGATATCGTGCGTCGTGGTATGCGCGAAGCAGTGCTTGCCGGAAGTGCTCAACAAATCAAAAGTCCAAATTACACAGCTGCCGGCAAAACAGGGACCGCGCAAGCACAAACTGATAAACCAACACACTCTTGGTTCGTTGGTTTTGCACCTTATGAAAATCCCGAGATTGCCTGGACAGTTTTAGTGGAAAATGGTGGTGAAAGTACAGATTTAGCAGTACCAATTATGAAAAGGATATTAGAGTACTATTTTTCTCAATTAGCAGATAAGTAATCATTGACATAGTACTTTTGTCATAGTAATATCAATATATTATCACTAAAATTATGACCACCGATAAAATATTAACTCCCGAGGGCTTAAGGAAATTAAATAGCGAATTGGACGAACGCAAAAAAAAGCGTCCTTTTTTGTCAGATAAAATCTCGCAAGCCAGAGACCTTGGTGATTTATCGGAAAACGCCGAGTATCATCAAGCTCGTGAAGAGCAGGCTTATAATGAGGGTCGGATTTTGGAAATTGAACTGTTAAAAAAAGAAGCGACAATTGTCACCAAAAGCAATGAGTCTATCGTGGGCATTGGTTCTAAGATTCAAATAAGCAATGGCATTAAAGAATCAATCTATTCTATTGTCGGCGCTAC
>PFPO01000017.1 GCA_002793075.1 Candidatus Komeilibacteria bacterium CG_4_10_14_0_2_um_filter_37_10 | reverse complement strand
GAAATTGAAGGTGAGGCAGGTAATATTTCTCAAGTACGTGCTTGTACTGTAAAACTGATGGAAGCAGCAAAAAAAAATAATATTACTTTTGTTTTGGTGGGACAAGTAACTAAAGATGGAACGGTCGCTGGTCCAAAAACTTTAGAACATTTAGTAGACACAGTCCTTTACCTTGAAGGTGATCGCTTCCATGATTTCCGTATTCTACGTGCAGCTAAAAATCGTTTTGGACCAACCGATGAGGTTGGTGTATTTACTATGGAAAAAAATGGACTAGAAGAAGTAAAAAACCCATCTGCCGCAATGATCTCTGAAAGAAACGAACCTGTTTCAGGAACAATCATAACAGCTGTTATGGAAGGCACTAGACCAATGCTAATAGAAATACAAGCATTAGTAACCAAAACCAATTTTGGATTCCCACAGCGTCGCGCTTCTGGTTTTGATTTAAATAGACTGCAAGTTTTAATCGGAGTCCTCTCTCGCAGAGCTGGGCTACCACTTGAATCTTATGATGTCTTTTTAAATGTCGTTGGTGGCCTAACAGCCAATGAACCAGCTGCTGATCTAGCGGTTATCCTAGCGGTTGCTTCTGGGCTAAAAGATAAAACTCTTCCCCCTGGCCTAGCGGCCTTTGGTGAAGTTGGTTTAAGCGGTGAAGTTAGACCAGTTAATCATACTGAAAAAAGGTTAACGGAAATAAAAAACTTAGGATTAGAAATAGCAGTTGTGCCATTATCTTCAAAATTACCAAAAATTATTGGTTTAAAAATTGCACCAATAAAAAATGTTCAAGAAGTTGTTGAAAAAATAATTCAAAAATAAAACACCACGGGCGTAAGCCCGTGGTGTTCGGGTAGTGTCACAATCCAAGCTTCGCTTGCCCACTGTCCTCTCTGCCTTGATTCTCAACATACTTTCTAACCATCTCTTCGTTTATTCCTACTGTGGAAACAAAATATCCATCTGACCATATTCCTGAGGAAGCGTAATATACTTCCTTTAAGAACGGGAACTTTTCTCGTATTTTCTTACCCGTATTGCTTTTGATAATATTCACCACTCTTCCAACACTCATCGTGGGAGGATTAGAAAGGAGAAAGTGAACATGATCCTTATCATGGTTTACTTTCAATATTTCAACCACAGGATAATACTTGCGTATTTCTTGTAGTTTAATACGAAAATACTCAAATGTTCCCTTGTTAAAGATCTCCTTCCGGTACTTTAATA
>PFPO01000016.1 GCA_002793075.1 Candidatus Komeilibacteria bacterium CG_4_10_14_0_2_um_filter_37_10 | reverse complement strand
AAAGTTACTACCATAAGTAGTGCGATCAGATTAGTCTTGTTAAATAATTTCTTCATTATTTTCACCCCCTTTCGTCAAGGAAAGTTAATTGATTATGCTAATATTATACAATATTTTTTACCGACAGACAATCATTATTACTTATTAAGAATATCTAAAGTGGAACGAACAACCGTATAAGAGCTAAATATGACCAATAATCCCAAGGTGGCCCAAATCAATGTATCACGTCCTTTTTTTACTTTTTCTGAATTTCCCCCAGCAGTCATCCACATAAAACCGCCCGTAATAAAATAAAGTAAGGAAATAATACCGATCAAACCCAAAACGGTTTTTATTATCTTACCAGCCAATAGTTCTGGCGAATTTATCGCACCGAGCGGATTATCAATTTTCACCGCCAAAACCGGCAAAGCTATTATTAACAATAAGAGAACTAACAATATTTTTTTGGACATAGTAATATTTGATTAATTAAGTTTAAATTGATTACTACTTCGGCACACAACAAATAATAGCAGTATTCCCCAGACAATAACCGGTCTTAATAACATTGGTTTTTACATCACACGTTGATTTGTTCTGACAAATGCCGCTGGTCGTAATGGCGCTAATACCACACTTATTAACACATATAAATGCTCGACCAGAACATTCTTTACATTTTGTATCATAAACGTCACAAGCAAAATAATCCTTCTTCACAACATTCGCGCAGTTGTTAGCTCCCGTATTTTGTAGACAAACACCGCTTTTACCACCGCCACAATCTTTATTAACATCAGTCGCTGCTTCACAATCAGTACTGGTAATTTTATTACTAAATTGTGTAGTATCCGTTAATTGCGTACCGCCCAAAGCACCAATCACAGTATTCACTATCAGCCAAGAACCCAAAACAATCATCATACCAATAAAAGTATTGACCATAATATCACGTCCTTGTTTTATTTTATTGGTGTTACCGGCCGAGGTCAGCCAAATAATGCCACCATAAACAAAATAACACAAAACAACAACGCCTAATAATCCCAAAGCCCACTTAGCAATTTGCACAAACATCATCCAAAACTGATCTAAGCCGCAAGAACCGTCAGCAATACATTTTGGTAGCCAATCAGAAGCACCGGCGACAAAGGGAACAATAAGGAGAAATAGAATCAAAACTAAATAATGTTTTTTCATTCCGCTGAATTTAAATACTTATTAAGTCTACTTACTATTAATTGTAATAACTGCTCAACCGTAAATTCCTCGGTCAGACTATGATTATTTTGCTGAATCATGTCTTGCATAACTTGTTCCGCATCCTCTGGTCGATAACCGCGATACCAAGACTTAGAACTTAACAACTGATTCACAAAAACCTCTACCTCTTCTACTTTCATTTGATCATTAATTAGGGCCCTGAGAGCAGTCGGTCTTTTCACTTTTTCCAAATACGGCTTCAATACGCCCGAGGTCGTTGAAACGGTTTTAATAAAATCCCACGCTGGGTCAATATTGGCTTCCGGTATGCCAAAATAGACTGTTTGTGCCCAAAAATCAGCAAAATTTACTTCTTGATCACTTTCGGTAGCGACCTGTAACATCGGCGCTATATTAACATTTAGTTTGGGGGAACGCGATTTGATAATCGGCCATTGATAAGAATAGCCAATGAAATAAGCTAATTTGCCAGCAGTAAACTGTTCTAAAGCATCGGGCATTTTTTCTGACCACGTATATGAGTCTTTGCTGGGATTAATAAAACTACTGTAGAACTGTAGGGCACTTTGTGCTGGATTAAAATCCGAATCTTTATCTGGTGGCATATTAAAAACAGCTTGACCTCTTTCGTCGGTCATTCTAGCACCGTTTTGCATCATCAATAGACTAACGATATCAGTTGCCCGTGGCACATTATTTTCGGTTCCTAAGGCAATGGCTGCTTGCTTGATATTTCCCTCTTTATCAAAAACAGCTAGTGACGGAATTTGTTCCAATAATTCTTTCCAGGTACGAGCCGGTAAAGGAATCTTAGCCGCGGCTAATAAATCACTATTATAATATAAAGCTAAATTATCAAAATTTAATGGTAAGCCGTAAACTTTATCATCAATTACCGTCTGCTCACTAACAGCATCAATAAAAAGTTCTTTAACTTTCTTACTGGTTAAACCAGCAACGTCCTGTACGGTTACTACCTCCTTTTTATTTAACCCGCTCGTGGTTTCCACAAAGGGTATCTTCATAACCTCGGGCATGGGCTTGATAATGTTTTTATATTTCTTTAAATAACTGGCCGGCAAAGCAAAAATGTCTGGGCCTTTCTTTTCCAGCCATGCTTTGGTTAACTCTTTTTCATATTCCTCAAAGCGTAATTTACGATAAGTAATGGTAATATTTGGATGCACGGTACGGTAAGCTGTAATCAGTTGCGCCACATCGGCGCTATCCTCCCAAACGCCCCACCAATTAAGGGTAATTGGTTTATAAACTGCGGCGACTTCAGCGTTTTGCGTTGTTTTACAACCAAAACCAAAAAGTGGCAAGGTGCTAACTAGCAAAAGTAAGGAAATAATTTTAACTTTACTAACCATTATTTTATTTTCTTTAAGTATTTTTTAAAATCTTTTTTTATCGATGTATGCTGCAAACCAAAGTGAACAGTCGCTTCTAAAAATCCTAACTTACTACCACAATCAAAGTATTCGCCGGCAAACTCTAAAGCGTAAATTGGTTTTTGTTTACTATATTCGCGCAAGGCATCGGTAATTTGTATTTCACCGCCTCGTCCCGGTTTAGTTTTTTTTAAAATGGAAAAAATCTCCGGACGTAAAATATATCGAAAGCCGATGGCTATATTGGACGGGGCTACTGCAATTTCTGGCTTTTCAACCAAATCATCAACTTGATAAAGTCCTTCATTTATCTTATGGCCGGCAATAATGCCATAACGGTTAACAATTTTCTTATCCACTTTTCGTGCTGCTAAAACTACAGCGCCGTATTTATCATAGACCTCCATTAATTGCTTAATGGCTGGCTTTTTGGCAGCTATGATGTCGTCTCCTAAAAAAACTGCAAATGGTTCATTGCCAATAACTGGCTCAGCTGTAGCAATGGCGTGGCCCAATCCTTTTGGTGTATTTTGTCTAATATAAACAAAGGTGGCTAGTTCGGATAATTGAGTAATTGACCGCAAATCATCCTTTTTACCCTTTTGACGTAAACGATATTCTAATTCAAAATTGCGATCAAAGTGATCTTCAATGGCCCGTTTGGTTTGTGAAGTAACAAAAATAATTTGTTCAATGCCGGCCGCTACCGCCTCTTCAACTATATATTGAATTATCGGCTTATCTACCAAAGTAAGCATTTCTTTGGGTTGTGCTTTGGTAGCTGGTAAAAATCTCGTTCCTAAGCCGGCCACTGGTATTACTGCTTTCCTAATTTTTTGCATAGAACAATATTATTATACCATTTTATCAACAAATTCCCAAACGAAGTTTCTTTTAATCGCCCTTGGTAATAATTCTCAACACAGTCACGGCAATAAAATAATTGAGTAATGTTAAAACCTAAACCTGATAGTTGCCCACAAAGCTTCTAGGCCGTGTCGCCAATTAATCTTTTTACCCTCCTCCTTGCTCCGCGGTGAATAACTAATTGGTACCTCTACTATCTTGACTCCTTGTTTAGCTAATTTAGCGGTAACCTCATTTTCCCAAACGTAATTATGAGAAACAATATTCATCTGCTTTAATAAATCAATACGTATCAACTTATAGCAAGTTTCTACGTCTGTTAACTTCTGCCGATATAAAATATTTGTTAACCAAGTAATCAAATTAGCACCCCATAAGTAAGTTAGATAACTATAATGACTTTTGTCTCCCAAACGGCGTGAGCCATAAACTACTGCTCGCTGATATTGATCAACCTCTTTGATCATGATTAATAGATCTTGCGGATGATACTCCAGATCGGCGTCTTGAATAACAATGTAGTCACCGCTGGCTTCTTTAATACCAGCACAGACAGCCGCGGTTTTGCCACTATTTTTGGCTAAACGTAATAACTTAATATCACCTTGCCATCTTTGTAATAATTGCCAAGTTTGGTCAGTTGAACAATCATCAACAACAATTATTTCTTTGGACCATGATAGCAAATCTAAATCAACAATTTTTTGTAAAATCAAATCAATTGTTTTCTCTTCATTATAAGCTGGTATGATGATGGATAATTTTGGCATTGTTACCTTGACGACTATAAATTCTTAATTGCTTGTAAAAATACTTCTCGTAAATCAGGAAAGGTTAATGAAATCAATACCGCGTCCTGATCTAACCACTGAACTTCCTTTAACTCCGAGGTGCCGACTATCGCACTTTTAATATTAGTGGCATTAATCAAAAATACTTGATAGGAGCCGTGGCAACCGGCCCGCTCCTTCTTTTGCGAATTAAAAATAAATCTTTGCTTAATGTCGGTTGGTTGAATAATGTCGTCAGCGATTCTTAATCCTAACTCCTCAAAAGTTTCTCTCTTTAAAGTATCAACTAATGTACGATCAAAGTCTTCCTGAGCACCGGCGACAAATGACATATTACCAGTTACGGCATTCTTGACTACTAAAAATTCTCGTAGCCCATCAGTCTCACGATAAAATAAAGCAATAATGCCTTGATATTCTTTTTCTAACTCTTCTTTTAATAGCGGTACAATTTGTTTTCGCATAATTAGACTCTCGGTTTCTGCGCAAATACCAACAAATTTTACCTTTAAAATTCTGGTTAAAATTATCTTAGTTAATTCATCTGCGGTAATAATATAATTTTTACCTTTTTCTAATTCAATGGTATTTTGAAAAACTAAATCTAAATTTAAATCAGTTTTCATTTTATCTAAACTCTTTAGAATTTCATTGCTTCTTTCGCTAATCAACTCGTCTGCCCCGATCATCTCTATTTGTGCGATACCAATCCTTCTTCCACCCAAGACAAACCAAGCAAAATCTCCCTCTATCCGCTCGGCTAACTTTGGGCCGGCGAGATTGGATTTAGCGCTAAAAAGTTCTCGCCAAAAATCTGCAGGCATTTGGCGATAATGACTAAGCCATTCAACGGCAGCTCTATCCCGATCAGTAGTAACGCCACCTTTGAAATTTAAAGTATTAGAAATAATTGCACTACTAAGAAGAGTCGCTGATTTTTCAGAAATCTCCACGTTGTTCTGCATAAATTTTTCAGCAATTAATGTGGCCGCTGCTCCCACTAATTCGATCTGTACTTGCGCCTTAGGAAATTTGTCTGCCTCATTTATTTTTCGATGGTCAATAATCTCAATAACTTTATCCGGTGCAATGTTTCCTTCCAGCCCGATGAGATCGCTAGCATCCACCAAAATAACTTCGTCATAAAAACCTGCATCCTTGATTATTTGCGGATAGGTAAAATGAAAACGGTCTAACACAAATTTTGCTTCTTCGTGAGGCTCGCCAAAAATCCCGACGGTTACTTCTTTTCCTATTTTTTGCAGCCATTCACTATAGGCCAGCGCGCCAGCCACACCATCTAAATCTGGGTTGACATAACAAGTTATCAGTATTGGTTTCATATTTTATAAATTTAGTACTCTAATCTGACGCTTACCCTCGATCAAGAACTTCTAACTTTTGTTCTAGTTGTTCTCGTGGTTTTAGAATAGCTAACGATTTCGTGAAAAAATCAGTAAAGGAAACCTCGGGTTCGTGGGAAATATACTGAGAGATTAAGGAAACGTATTCAAAAATTTTTGGATCAACTCGACGTTTTCCAATTTCTGGATACATCCAAAGCTTCTCGCTAATAGCCTTTTGATTACGCGTTAATTCTAGAATTGGAAGTAAGGAATCCCAAGCTTCTTGCAATCTTTCTTATAAACTACTTTCGATTTCTTTAATTTCTTTCTTTATTATATCTCGCAATACTAGTGAATCTTTTTCTGACAAATTTGGTTTCAACTTCTGCAAATCAATCAAATCGTAGGGCCTATTTTGATGAAATTTATGATAAGCAACAACCATTGGCTGAGATAGATTGATTTCCTTACCATTAGAAAGTTGTTTTTTTATGGGTTCGAAGTACTCTTTCGGCAGCGTCGCCCTATTATAAAAAATAACGGTATTACCCTCCGCATCTTTACTATGAATATGCATATCAACAAAATTAAAAGGGTCGGTAGTTTTCTTATCTCTATTTCCTTCAGAATCAACTTTACAGATAGATAAATTAGATAAATCCGGTTTGTCTAGTTTTGCTATTTCTTCGGCTAATACTTTTTTCATCTTAATCTTTTTTTTATCATCAGTTTCGTCATTTACAAAAATACCAAATCCTTGTTCAGTTAATAATTTTTCTACTGCTGCTAAATCTTCCATAAAAACACTCATGTCAAGATCTTTATGATCACGCATCTGTTTATCTTGATATAAAGAAATATTAGTGGCGCCATCCAGATACCACTGAAAATTGGCCTGCTTAAAAATTTCTGCTACTCGCTCAACTCTTTTTTTAAATTTTTCTTCTTGTTCTGGTGTGGGTTCTTGATATTCACCAACTTCATTTACTTCAGCACCGCGAAACTCACCAAAGAAAGATCGTTCGTCATTAGATGTATCACTTAGGTTATCGGCTTCTGATTTTACTGGCGTGCTTTCTAATTTTTCACTTAATGTCTCCTGGTGATTAATAGGTTCTTCACTCTTTTGCTGATTGTTAATTGTCACGTCTAATCTTTGTTTCATAATTTTTCATCTCCAAAATAAACTTGATATTTATAATAATTTTTTCACAATATTGTGCTCGGGTTAATGGTCGCCACTACTCAATCATTATAATGTCTTCTGCTATATTTTTCAAAAGATATTTTGAGGCACATGAGTCGTGGTATTAATAAAACAAGTGATGCGTCCAAAACAACCACTAGCGATTATTGCCTTATTGCAAAAAGGGATGCTGCGTGCCTTGCTTTTTCCTTTACAAATTTAATTTACCAAATTGAAACATCGTATTTTTCGTAATGATTAGTGGTGACTGTTTTGTTTTTGTCTTGTTCTCTTTTAATCTTCCTCGTAAATTTAATCGAATATAAAATCTTATTAGGGGGATCCATTTTTTTATTCTAATTTTATATTAAAATACTCTCTTTGAAGCTTAAAAATATATTTTTTAAGATCAAAAGATTCTGACTCTTCATCTATTAACTTATGAAGTTTAGTGTTAAGCAGATCCTCAGATATAAGCTTAATCGTTCCACTCCCATATTTGGATTCAAAATTCGCAATCCCTTTTTCCCAATTCAATGTAAGTTTAACCGACTTGTCATTTAATATAGAATATATATATTCCCTAACTTTCTTTTCATTATTTATTTCAACTCTTGGTACTTCAAGCTTAGCCATAAAATATTTTTTAAATGCATCTTTAATCAAGCCTACCTCTTCATTTAATCTACGATAGAGGGCGTCTTTGTCATTTTTTGTAAGCAATCTATCGTCGTAGGCATCTTTAAAAAGCGAATTTTCGATCCAGTCGTAAGTTTTATTATGTGCGTTTAGGAAGCATTCGAAATTCATAAAGATAGTATAATTTTGTAATACACTGTCTAGGTCTTTATTTTCTGAATCACTAGGGTAGTCTATTTTTTTTAAAATCGAGTATTCTTTTAACCCCGTTAAATCTTTAGCGAGTAACAATTTCTTAATCTCCGGTAAAAAAAAGTATAGGCGGTTGTACTTATTAATAATCTTATTATTTGTATCGCTATTTTTATAAAAGGGAGCTAATATTTTCATTCTAACCCGATCACTAGATAGTGAGTTTGTTTTTTTATCCCTTAGACCAGTTTGCTCTTCAAAGTCAAAATCATTCCGAAAATAACCCTGGACATTCCTAGAAAATATCTCTATTACCATTGGGGCGACTTGATAAGTCTTGATTAGTTCGAAATAGTCTTCTCCGCATTCATCAAGAAAATACTTTCGTAGTTCAGAAATCCTGGAAACTAGGTGTGCCTCGTTTCCGCCGAAATTGTTCTCAGTAGACTTTATGACTTCAAAAACATCATCTCTTTCAAAAATATTTAACGCACGTTTAATTTTATCAAAATCATAAGATGCCGCACCGTCACTGCAATAACTTATTTCCACTATCAGTTCAAAAAGTAAAGAGATGATTTTTGGATAATTTAAATACTTCACCAAAATAGAATGCACTGTATTCCTCGTTACTTCATCAAAAGACATTATTTCAGATAGTTCATTTAAGGAATTAAACTGTTCGGATCTAAATCTAAAAGGAATTCTATCAATATTTTCTGAAAGTGCATTCTTACTTAACAGCATCTTCTTAGTTTCTATTTCTGATACATAATATGATTGTTTTTGGGCAATATCCTCATCATTAACCATCATATTATATTTTTGGCTGAGCGAGATAATATCGTCTATATTACTACTATCCACGCTGTCGTGTGTTGATGGTATATTTAAATTTGTTTCTTTCATAATTTTTGATCACCTAAATAAACTTGTTAATTAAAATATTTTTTTCGTTACGAAGCTGATATCAGCAACTTTTAAACGACAAAACGGTAAACACTTAGATTATTGATTTGATTATACGAAAATTAGGGATACTTTACAAAGAAGAAACATATCATTTCGATATTCTAATATCTGCCTAAGAAATTTACCAACTTTACCGCTATAATTCGCTACAATCGATTATATATACCGAATTAATGATTGAATTGTTCTATATTAAAAACATGTGAATTTTCGGCCTGAGAATCTTTAGCCAAAAGTAATAGTTCCGAATTACCAAAATGAAACATTGTTAGAATCTCCAACCAATCTAATTGATAATAAGCAGCATAAATCATTTTGCCAAAATCACCGTGAGTAACTAACAAAATAGAACCGTCTGAGTGTTTTTCCATTATAAAATTCAAAAACTTTTCCGCTCTCACTACTAATTGCGGAAAAGTTTCGGCGTTCTTAGGTGAAAAAAAGTAAGTTATTGTATTTGTTTTCAAAATATCTGGTGCACACAATTTTTCAATATCGCTTGTATGTTGCCCGGTCATAATACCAAAGTCTCTTTCAATTAAACTAGCCAATTTAATTGGTTCGCTCAAGTTCTGGGTATCACTAATGATTTGAGCGGTTTTAAAAGCTCTTTGAAGGGGTGAGCTATAAATGATATCAAATTTAAAATTAGCATCGCTAATTTTTTGAGCTAACTGTTTCGCTTGATTGATTCCAATATCAGTTAAGGGTTCATCTCTCTGGCCGTTAAGTATGCCGTTGGCATTATCTTGATCCTGTCCGTGTCTTGCTAAATATATTTTAAGCATAAAATTGTTGTTCTAATCCATGGCGGGTTGAATTATTTTAAAAGCCATTGCGCCGTATCCGCCAAGGGCGGAGAAGGCGAATGGCGGAGACGGGAGGATTCGAACCCCCGAGGCCTTTTGAGGACCTGCCGCGTTTCGAATGCGGTGCATTCAACCACTCTGCCACGTCTCCTTAAATATTAAACAGCTTACTCTCCATTAAAAACTTTTTCAACTGCGTAAAGGCTAAACCGCGATGCGATAAAAAATTCTTTTCTTCATGAGACATCTCAGCAAATGTCTGATTATAACCATTGGGCTGAAAAATAACATCATAAGGCAAATGATCACGTATTAATCCACGAGGTGCTGCTGTAATAACTCCTTTGACTTGCCCGCTAAAAAACCATTCTCGTCCATCAGGCGCTACCAAAGCTACGTCGGTTTGAAAAAATGCTCGTCGGTCTGTAAACTCTTTCATTTTGTCTAAAGTAAAATCAACCAATCTTTCATCACTCTTATTTTCTCCCGACCAGCGTTTGGAATGTACGCCTGGCAACCCATGCAAAGCCTCAATGCATAAACCGCTGTCGTCACCAAAGGCCCATTCTCCGGTTTTCTCAACTAGCCATTTAGCTTTCTTCAAAGCGTTTTCGGCAAATGTTGTGCCGTCTTCCACCACATCGGTAAAAACACCAACCTCTTCAGCACTCAAAATAGCAAGAGGCGCCATAATTTTATGCATCTCTATAATTTTACCCTTATTATGGCTGGCAAAAATTAATTTCATGCTTCTTTACTACTTAATAAATTATAATTGATAACTATCAAACCCATCACCAACCAGAATAAAATACTAAGATCGTTTTTAAAATAATGAACATCCACTAGACCGTGAATAAAAATAACTGCTAACGCTCCAGCGCCGGCTAAGAGATACTGCTCATACTGTCGTCGCTGCTCAAGGTTGGTTTTTTTAATTATTAATATCGCCCGATATATTAGCAAGCCGGCGCCGATAATCATTGCTAAAAAAGCTAATAAGCCAATCAAACCAATCTCTGTCCAAAAATTCAAAATAATATTGTGGGGATACAAATATATTTCTACTGGCTGCCACTGACCATCAATATTCATACCGCGCTGATGATAAGGACTAATGGCTGCTTGATAGTTAGCTAAGCCACCGCCTAACAAAATATTTTTTTCTAACATCTGTGTAGTTTCTGTCCATTGCTGCTGACGAATTTGCCCGGATAAATCTTGCAATAAAATCTTTTGTTTAATAATCGGCAACTGATCAATTTGTGTCAAAGACAATGCTAATAATATAATAACTAAAATGATAACTCTTTTTCTCGTTCTCTTTTGCACTAATAAAATTACTAACATTACCAAACAACTAGCTACTAACGCTCCTTCGCTTTGCGCCCAGACAATAGTGCTTAATGATGCAACAACAGCTGTAATTTTTAATAATCGAGAAAAAATATTTTGGGATAAAAAACTGGTAGCTAAAAAAATCACTGACAGTGGTCCGAGCAACAAGCCGTTGGCATTGGGATAGCCAAAAAAAGTTGTCACCCGACGATCAAAAGGATTAGCCCACTCCGGATTGGGAATCTGCCAACCAGTTAACTTTTGTATTAAGGCATAAATAAAAATTACGATCGCCAAAATAGCTAAATTATTCACCACCCAATTGAGCTGCTGGTGATTCTTAATGTTATAAATAACCAGAACAAAAAAAACAACGGCTTCCAAAAAATAAGCTTTCCAAATTCCGGCAGCAGCGAACTGATTAGGTGACCATAAAAAAGCGACAAAAGACGCTGCTAAAAAAATTACTAGTGGCCAACGAATGACTGGTGGAATTAGATTAATGACCACCATATTTTCCGACCAGTTACGCCAATGAAACAATTTTCTGATCTGACCAGTAATCGCCAAGTCCAAACTCTGATCCTGATAAATTTTAATTAACCAAATTATAAATAAAATAATAATCATGCCCTCGAGCAGAGTGAGTGGTATGCCACCAATAGTAAAACGCACTAAATAAGTGGGCAATAATAAACAAATAGCATAAATACCACGCCGAACATTAGACCAACAAAAAAATGCAAAGGCAATAAAAAACAAAATTAAAAAAATTAGATATAACATTATTTTGGTGCTCTCAATTCATTAAGAACGTCTTTGTTTAAACCTTTAATCAAGTATAAAACAACTAAATATATTGCTCCGGCTCCGACCAAAAGAATCACCAAATGCCATTCTCGTGCTAACCACAAAAACAAAGCCATTACTGTACTAGCCAACACAATTTTCGGTGCGGCAATCCAGTTAATATTAATGCGGCCAGAATAACGATAACTAATTCGCCAGGCAAAAATAGCATAAAGAACTTCAATAAAAACTGTGGCCCCAGCCGCTGCCCAATAAGAGTAGGTTGGTATCAAAGAAAAATATAAAATGAGAGATAGTATTGCTGTAATAATATAGTAGGGAATCATTTTTTTCTGCTGATCAATGGCCAAAATAATATAACCAAAAAGTGAGCCAAAGAAAATAATCGCTGTGGCCCATAATAAAATTTGTAATACCGCTCCGGCTGATACAAATTCTGGTCCGGCGACAAAAACCATAATCCTCTCAGCTAGCATTGAGCCACCAACTACCATTGGTATGGTAACAATGAGAAAAAAATCAAAGGCTTTCTGATAAACACGTTTAAATCTTTCTAAATCACGAGTGACATAGGCGGTGGTTAATATTGGTAAAATCAAACCCAGGAACATGTGGGGAAAGGTACCAATGATTTCTAATACTTTATAAGTGGCACCATAAATACCAACCTCGCCCTCAGGACGATAAATGGAAAGAATTACCGTGTCGGCTTTAAAATAAACTAAAGTTAATAAAGAGGTAATGGCGATTGGCCAAGCTTTCTGATAAATACTACGCCAGTAAATAAAATCAAAAGCTAAACCAAACTTCACTAACCTTCTGGCAAAGAAAAAAATTATTGCTAAATAAATAATATTAAACACTAAATTGCCACCTACTATATAAAGTAAATCTTTGCCCCAATAAACAAACAAGGCTGTGGCGGCTAAAAAAAGTATCCGGCCAGCTACCTCAGCAATCAATACTTTGTTCATGGTTAGATTTTTTTGGAATAGTGCTACTAGTACCTGAGCTAAGGTAAACAAAAAGAAAGACAAAGACATTACGATCGTTGCCTGCTTAACAATGGCGGCATAAGGAAAAAATAAAACAACTAGCGGTGCCAAAACAAAACAAACCGCTGCGGTTACTAAACGAATAGTAAAAATATTACTGACAGCTTTTTTCTGATCTTTGTTCGGGTCAGCTATTTCTTGAATTAAAACTAAATACAACCCAAAGTCTACGATCACGGCAAAGAATTGAACGAAAGCCAAGACTGTTGTGTACTGACCATAACCATTCTTGCCCAGATGACGCGTTATTAAGGCCACTATGGCAACACCAATAATCGTGCTAACTATTTTACCAGCAAACTGCCAAACAGTATTATATGCCACTTTTTTCGTTAAAGACATGCCTAAATTTTACAGAAAAATGGCTAAAAAAGCAACTTTTTTCGACCCGCGGGGTTGATAACAATTTGCTATTGACAAAAGTAATAATATATGATATATTAATGTATTATTTGAAAATTAACAAAAAAATAACAAAAAGGAAACGGAAATGAAGAAATTGTTTTTTTATTT
>PFPO01000015.1 GCA_002793075.1 Candidatus Komeilibacteria bacterium CG_4_10_14_0_2_um_filter_37_10 | reverse complement strand
TCCGTATAGACAACATCAGCACCGTGTTCGCGACAGAGTAAACGAAAACTGGAATCAGTGATTCCAGCCATTGGCGCCAAAGCAATGATGGGTTTAGGAAGTTTATGCCAAAAGCTTTGCATATTATTGCTTTACGATATAATAACTATCAGCGCTATCGTTAATTAAATAACCCTGGATTTCTATTTGTTGACGCAATTGGTCAGCTTGGGTAAAGTTTTTATTCTGTTTCGTCTGCCAACGTTTTGTGGCCAATAATTTTATTTTTTGGGGAATTTTTAGTGGTTTAAGTTTTTTTAAATTCAGACCCAAGACTTGATCAAAATCGAGAATGGTTGTTTTTTTATCTGCATCAGTCAGTTTATCATTTTTTAAAATTTCCCAAACCAAAGCCATGGCTTGTGGTGAATTAAAATCATTATTGATCAGTTCGATAAATTTATTTTTATAATCTGGGAGAATTTTACCCTTACCGGTCAGGGTAGATATTCTTTGTTGTAGATTATGAAAGCCCGTTTGTGCGGCCAATAATGCCTCCTCGGTATAAACAATTGCTGTCGCATAATGGGTTTGTAATAAATAGTAGCGATAAGCTAGGGGATCAATGTTTTTATTTATCAGATCTTGTAAGCGGATAAAAGTACCAGACGATTTAGCCATCTTGCCACTTTTTAAATTGAGGTGATTGATGTGTAACCAATAGTGTGCCGGTATGACACCATAGGCCGCTTCTGATTGAGCGATTTCATTGGTATGATGTACGGGAATATGTTCAATGCCTCCACTGTGCAAATCAAATTGTTGACCCAGGTTAAGACTGGAGATCACTGAGCATTCTAAATGCCAACCAGGAAAACCGATACCCCAGGGCGAATCCCATTCCATATCACGATGAGAATTTGGTGGTGAAAATTTCCAAACAGCAAAGTCCGTAATATTTTTTTTGTCGGGATTTTGTTCAATTCTAGCGCCGGCTTTAAGTCCTTGAATATCTAGTTTGGCTAACAGGCCATAATGTTTTAATTTGCTAGTATCTAAATACAGACCATCATTAGTTTGATAGAGGTAGCCTTTTTGATCCAGAATTTTAACCACAGCTAATTGTTCTTTGATGCAGTCCGTGGCTCGTACGTATTTAGTCGGTGTGATGATATTTAATAAATCACAGTCGTCTTGGAAGGCTTTGATATAAAAGGCGGCAATGTCCCAAGCAGTTTTATTTTCTCGCAGTTTAGCTTTTTCTATTTTATCCTCACCATCATCAGCGTCAGAAGTTAAATGGCCGACATCAGTTAAATTAATGATATGTTTAACCTGGTAGTCATTATAGAGAAAAGTTCTTTTGACTAAGTCGTTCATCACATAAGCACGCAAATTGCCGATATGTGGATAGTTATAAACCGTCGGGCCGCAAGAATAAAAGGTTAGTTGATTTTCATTGAGCGGCTGAAAGATTTCCTTTTTTCTGGATAAAGTATTGTATAGTTGTATTGTGGGCATGTTAATATTTTAGCTAAATTTAACGAAAAATTCAAGTTAAATTAACTTGTTTAAGGTTTTAAAATCCCACGTGATAAATCAGTGGGATAATCAACATTCTCTTTAATTATTTTATAACCACTTTTTCCGTTTAAAAATCAATATGAGAGAAGTCATAATTAGTAGCATGGATAAGACAATAATGAAAAAACCGTTCGGATGATGCACGAGAGGGGTAAATACAGTGTTCATGCCAAAGAGTGAAGCAATGAGATTACCAGGAATAATAATTACTGACATAATAGTGAGTAATTTCATGATATCGTTTAGTCGAAAGGAAATTAATGATTCATTGGTATTATGTAGCGCCTCAATCGTTTCTTTTTGATTATTCAGAATATCCCAAATATCACTCGTCTGTTCCAAAATATTGGCATAGTACATTTCAATGCTATTGGGAATAAAGTATTTAGTTTTTTTAGCTATTAGCTTTTTGAGTACGGCGCCATGTGCTTGCATGGTTTTGCGAAAATTAACAATATTTTGACGGACAATTAAAATTTCTTTGACCATACTTCTTTCATAACCCTTAAAGATATTTTTTTCGATGGTCTCAATGTCAGTACTAATATGATCGAGCATGGGGTAACAATAATTTTGTAAGCGATTGAGTATTTCGTACAATAATTTAGTGGAGTTACCCATCATAAATTTTTCTCTGACGACATTGTTTAATTGACACTGTTCAAAAAAATTATTTATTGGTTTAAGTTCGTCTTTGTTAACTGTTATTAAATATTCTGGGCCGATAAAAAAATTAATTTCCGCGGAAATGATCTCACGTTCCTCCCGAACGTATAGGGGAAATGTTAAAAGCATAAATAGGTAGTTAGCGTATTCATCTAATTTTGGTCTTTGGGATGGCGAAATACAGTCTTCAATATCCAGAGGGTGGAAATTATATTTTTCTTTGAGATATTCAGCTTCCGCTGGACCAAAATGATTGAAATTAATCCAGGTTAAGCGTGGGGTATGAATAATTTGATATTCGTTGTTCATTGTAGTAAATTATAACATAATTATCCCAGATCATCTAATCATTCATTTATTGTTATAATAATTAATGGACTAACTCTTTCAATATACTGCTAAATTTTGTATAATTACACCATGGATAATAAAATAATTAACCCAGTTGAAAAGATCAGTAGGCCAGTACCGTTAAAGGAAAAAAACAAACTAACGTCAAAGGAAATCAAGACCGAGCAATCTTCCGTTCAACAGACTAAAGTTGAGCAGCCGGTAATTGACATTTCTAATGCGCCAACGATTACTGTTCCGTTAGCTCAGACAAAAGTTCCTGACGAACAATTACTGGAACAAATTGAGAATATTCTTGCGGAAGATCTTGGTGATTTTTATCAACACTTAGATCCCCAACAAAAAACACAGTTTCGTCAAAAGGGCGAAGAAACAGCCAAACAAATTAGTTCTGTTTTAAGTCGAACTAAAATTAAAATTAGCCAAGTAATCAAGTTAATTACTTCGTGGTTAAAATTAGTGCCGGGATTCAATAAATTTTTTATTGAGCAATCGGCGAAGATTAAGGCCGATAAGATTTTAGTAAGTTCCGGTCACGCTGATCACAAAGATTAATTATGTCAAACTATGATATTTATAACAATCCCTTAGCACCCAACCTCAACACCGCCGCTGTTGATTGGAGCTTTTTGGAATATCTTATTTTAGTATTAGGTATTTTATTATTTTTGTATATTTTGCTTTTAGTAGCTCGTATTTTTTTGCGAACTTGGCATTACTCATCTCCCGAATGGCGCAATTTAGTTTATAAAGTTAATATTCCGAAGATTAGAAAAAAAGACGGATCCAATATCCGCGTGGAAGAATTAAAAGAGGATATTGCAGTAGCGGAAAATATTTTTTCGGCGATTGGTGGTTTAAAGGCACAGCGCGGACTTTTGGCCTGGTTGTTTGGCCGCACCGATAATTTTTCTTTTGAAACAGTATCGCAGAATGGTTTGATCAGTTTTTATGTCGCTGTACCAGAAAAGAACAAAGAGTTTATTGAATATCAACTACATTCCGCTTATCCGCATTTAAGTTTAGAAGAGGTGCAGGATTATAATATTTTTAAACCGCAAAGCCAAGTCGCTGCAGCGACAATATGTTTAAAAAGAGAGTTTATTTTTCCGTTAAAGACCTATAAAACTTTAGATACTGATCCAGTAAGTATTATTACCAATACTTTGAGTAAGGTCAGCACTGAAGAAGGGGTCATGATTCAATTCGTTGTGCGTTCCGCCAAGGGTAATTGGCATTATAAATCAGGTAAAGTTGCTTCCGAGTTACAACAAGGCAAAAAATTAGGTGAAGCTTTGTCAGCTGTTGGCTTGGGCTCCAAGATTACCAAGGTCGTTAAGTTTGTCTCAATGTTTTTTAAGACTAATGACAAAAAGCCGGAGACACCGGTCGCGCCAAGACAACTATCACAAATGGAATTGGAAATGATCAAGGGCATTGATGAAAAAAACAGTAAAGCAGGACTTGAAGTTAATATTAGAATCGTTGTTTCTTCACCGACCATTTCCGAAGCTAGTAGTCGGTTAGCTGATTTAATTAATTGTTTTTCTCAGTATAGCATTTATCAATTTGGCAATAGTTTAAAAGCTATTGTTACTAATAGCCCTAAAAGGCTGGAAAAGGTTGTGAAGCAAGCCATCTACCGAGCATTTTATCATACCTATGCTTTAATTCTGAATACTGAAGAAATGGTTAGCTTGTGGCATATGCCACTACCTAATAATGAAACTCCGAATATTGATTGGTTAAAAGCACGCAAAGCTGCGCCACCTGTTAGCTTACCCCAAGAAGGCGTTATTTTGGGTTATAGTAATTATCGTGGCGTGAAAAAAGAAGTTCGTTTGAAAAAATCTGATCGGCGGCGTCATGTTTATATCATCGGTCAAACTGGTACTGGTAAATCTACGATCATGAAGAATATGATGATTCAAGATATGCAAAACAATGAAGGGTGTTGCATTATTGATCCTCATGGCGAGTTTGCTTTGGATATGTTGAAAAATGTGCCAAAAAGTCGTGTTGATGACGTTGTCTATTTTAATCCGGTTGATACAGAAAGACCGATGTCTTTAAATATGTTAGAGCACGATACCCCCGAACAAAAAACATTTGTGGTTAATGAACTACTTAGTATTTTTGATAAACTTTATGATTTGAAGGCAACGGGCGGTCCCATCTTTGAACAGTATATGCGCAATGCCTTACTTTTGATTATGGAAGATCCGGAATCGGGCATGACTATCATGGAGGTACCCAGAGTTTTGGCTGATGAGAAATTTAGACGATATAAGTTGAGCAAATGTCAAAATATTACCGTTAAAGAATTCTGGGAAAAAGAAGCTGAAAAAGCGGGTGGTGAGGCAGCTTTGGCCAACATGGTGCCTTATATTACTAGCAAATTAACCCCCTTCATTGCCAATGATATTATGCGACCAATTATTTCTCAGCAAAAGAGTAGTATTGATTTTAAGCAGATTATGAATGAGGGGAAGATTTTAATTGTTAATTTAAGTAAAGGCAAACTTGGTGATATTAATAGTAGTTTATTGGGCATGATTGTTGTCGGTAAATTACTTTTAACCACTCTATCACGTGTTGATATACCCGAAGAAAAACGAAAAGACTTTTATTTGTACATTGATGAATTTCAAAATTTTACTACGGATAGTATCGCTGTAATTTTATCCGAAGCAAGAAAGTATAAATTAAACTTAGCTGTCGCGCACCAATATTTAGGTCAGTTAGTAAAAAACAATAACACATCAATTAGGGATGCGGTATTTGGTAATGCGGGCACCATGGTTGCTTTTCGCATTGGCGTTGAGGATGCAGAAATATTTGCTAAACAGTTTGCACCAACTTTTGACGAATTTGATGTAGTTAATATTCCTTCCTTCACTGCTTACATTAAACTATTAATTGATAATGCTAATCCACCATCTTTTAACATCGCAGTAACGCGCGAACCAGCCGGTAGCATCACCATGCAAGAAGCGGTAATTGAGTTATCGCGTTTGAAGTATGGTCGCAATATAACGGAGATTGAAAAAGAGATTAATGACCGCAAAGCGCTGGTCGGTGCATCCAATTGGGAGGAAATGTTGAAGAAGGAAGTGCACTAATTGTTGATAAGCATCTGTTTAAAGTGTTTATAAAGAAAGCTAATTTGTCTAAAAAATTAGTTTTTTTGTTATTATTGCTCAGTTTGTGTCTTCTTTTTTTGTGAATAATCGGTTATAATAATAAAGTAAAGAAGAAATAGCTAAAATAAAAAGTAAAATAAAACAAAATTTATGGACGAGGAATCATTAAATGATGAGAATAAAAAGGAGATCGATCAGGGATTGGTTAATGGCATTCAATTAACTTTAGAAAAAATTGAAGAAGAAATTTCACGTGTTAAATTAGAGTTAGCCAAAAGCGGTTTGGTTAGTGGTGGCGGCATCAACTTACATGGACGACTGAAAGATTTAAAAACCGAAGAAGACGAAGAAGGTAAAACGATTGAAGGCGTTTTTGACGGTCAGCAAATGATTGGACCCGATGGCAAAAGATATTCGATCCCAGCTAACTATATTTCTAAATCGAAATTAGTTGAAGGTGATATTTTGAAGTTACGAATTTTAGGTGATGGAACATTTGTTTACAAGCAGATTGGACCAGTTGATCGTGAACGCAAAGTAGGTAAATTAGTTAAAGACGATGAAGAAAATTTTGGTGTCATGATCGGTAATCGTATCTTTCGGGTAATCCTAGCGGCGGTAACTTATTTTCATGGTGCTGAGGGTGATGAAGTTGTAATTCTGGTACCTAAAGATATTGATAGTAAATGGGCGGCTATCGAAAATATTATTAAAGCTAGTTCTAGTTTTTAAACGTTTGCTGGATATTTTGCCCTGACTTACGTCTTTATTAGTCAGGGCTTTTAATTTTCTCCCTTATTCGCTATAATGAGCTTGTTATTAATATAAATTATGTCAGCATCCACTACTTTGTATAACAAATATCGACCGCTAAAATTTTCCGATATTGTCGATCAAAATCATATAAAAATTACTTTACAGAATGAGCTAGTAACCAACAAGTTAGCTCATGCTTATTTGTTTACTGGACCACGAGGTGTTGGTAAGACCACGATTGCTCGTATTTTAGCTAAAGCGATCAATTGCTCGCAACGTCCAGCTGAACAATTTGAACCATGTAATGAATGTAGTAATTGTTTGGAAGTTAATCAAAATAAATTTTTAGACCTAGTAGAGATTGACGCTGCTTCACAAACCAAAGTTGAACAGACACGAGAGAATATTATTGCTGCTGCGCGGGTATCAGCAAGCGCCGGGCGAACTAAAATATTTATTATTGACGAGGTGCACATGCTTTCAGCATCTTCCTTTAATGCGCTACTCAAGACACTGGAAGAACCACCGGCGAAGGTTATTTTTATTTTGGCTACCACGGAAATACATAAAGTACCAGAAACAATTATTTCCCGGTGTCAGCGTTTTGACTTTCATCGCATTGGCGTCGACGACTTAGAACAGTGGTTAGCAATAGTATGCCAGCAAGAAAAAGTGGAATATGATCAAGCAGTACTAAAATTAATTGCCAAACAAGCCGAAGGTGGTGCTCGTGATGCTTTGAGTTTATTGGGTCAAGTGCTCTCTTTGAGCGAAAATAAGGTTAGTCTTGATCAGGCATCTTTGATCTTGCCCCGCTCTGATTTATCAGTGATCAGTGAATTGGTTGCTTATTTATGCAAACAGCAAGCAGCACCGGCTATTGAATTATTAAATAAAAGTATTGATGAAGGAATTGATCTGGTACAATTAGTCAAAGAAATGATTGATTATTTGCGCCAGGGTTTATTATTGAAATTAAATAGTAATCAGGATAAATTAAGATATGATTTGGATAAAGTTTATTTGAAAATTTTACGCGAGCAGGTTAATAAAACAGAATTAGCCAATATTTTATTGATGCTCGATACATTATTAGAAAAGTTTGGACAAATTAAGTTTTCCGTCATACCGCAATTACCGATTGAGTTAGCTTTTGTAATTATTTGTCAAAGTCATTTATCAGCAGCGCCGTTAGCTATTAGCAGTCCACTGACGCCGGAAAAAGTGCTACCAAGTAAAGAGGAAATAAAAAATGATTATTTACCCAGTGACCAGAATATAACTATCCATAAAACTACAACTAATACCACGGCAACCAGCATACCGAAACCAATGGATCAGGTAATACCTACGGAGGAAATTACCAAAAAAAAGATCAATATTAGTTGGCAGGACTTACCCGGTAAATGGCCAGAATTTTTAGCGGAATTAAAAAAATATAATCACTCTTTATCGGCAATAGCGCAAATTTGTCATCCTATTAAATTGGTTGATAATGAGCTAATAGTGGGTTTTCAATACTCTTTTCATCAGGAAGCAATGTCTAATATTCATAATCAAAATTTGATTGAAGTTGCATTAAAGAAAATATTTAACGAAGATATTATCTGGCGACCTATCGTTGATCAAGAATATGAACAAAGAGAGGCTTGGGCAGCAGAAATTAATAATTCGGTCAGTTCGGATAGCAGTGATAGTGTTGACGTAGCTGAAGCATTCAGTTAATATAGTATAGATTTATTCGGGAGTCGTCTAATGGCCCCGCCCTATTCATGGCGGGACTAAGTAATTGACGATTATAAATTTTAATATAGTTAGTTGTTTGATAGTAAGTTTATTCATTCGGGAGTCGTCTAATGGTAGGACTACAGATTCTGGATCTGTCAATTGGGGTTCGAATCCCTGCTCCCGAACCACGTCATCCCGCCTCTCGCGAGAAGCGGGATTCCTTTTAAAACATTCACTTTTCTTCATCAAAGTACCTTTGATTCAGACCAAGTGAATGTTTTTATTTAATCATTTATAACAGCGGGATTCCTCTTAAAAATACACTTAACCTCATTCAGCCTTTGGCTGGATTCGGCCCAAGTGTATTTTTATTTATGAATACTAATAGTTTGAAGTTTAATTTATCAAGACTAAATTTATCTCACAGTTGCGTGTATCGAGTCTAGCTCGATCCACTCCGCCGTTCAATAAATTATTCCTCTAAAATCTTCACTTTTCTTCTCCCGCCCGAGGCGGTATCAGACCAAGTGAAGATTTTCTGTTAATATATCGCATCGGGCGGTAGAATGATCAAGTGTGCTCAGATTAGAAGTTAGGACATTATATTTTATTAAGGATTCAAACGCGTCTATTAAATCATATTTTAAAATAACTAATGGTAGCTATTTTTTAGTACATATCATTGACAAAATATTAAATTTAGTATAAGATGATCAATTAAGATAAAGAATGGTTCTTTGTCAATTAATAACAAAAAGAAAGGAACTAGCCATGAAAAAATCAGTGGTTGGTAGTATGTCGGATTGGTCTGGCGTGCTAAAAGACGTTTATCGTCAGATTGATGATGGATCCTTAACATTGGGTCATTTCCGTGCCTTGGCTGAACACCGTAATCCCTTTGCTGTTGATACTATTCAGCAGGAATGGCAAGAATTCTACAGAAAATACTTTCGTATGAATGTAGATTTTTCAGAAGTTTTCATTCCCGATGACCCTGGTGGCTATGAAAGAATAATTTTCATTTCCCAGGGTTTAAATATTGCAAGTATTATCAAAGTCATGCGTAAGTATTTTACAGTATGTTTTTACAATGAAGATTTGGATATGACAGTCAAGTAAAACGTCCGCACCGTAGGCGAGGCTTATGCTTTTCGCTTCTGTGAGCGAGTAGAAGCAGATGCGGAATGGAAAGACATTTCAGCCGATCAGCTTGAAGTTCGAAGTATTAACGCTATTACTTTAAGGGAACGATTGATTTATGAGCTGAAATACTATGATGAAACTGGTGAGCATTTAGATATTAATAACTCGACTCTATGCGCTGGTTCGCGATACTCTAGTGACAAAGTGCCTTATGTTCGCTGGCGCGGCGGTGAATTACGGGTGGATTGGTGCGGTTCTGGAGCTGCTGCTCCTCACTTGCGCGCGCGTGTCGTAGCTCCTTAATTATTGTTTTTTCAGCCTTTGGCTAAAAGCCTTCCCCTTGCTTTCAAAGAAAGTAAGGGGATTTTGTTTTTATAATGAATAATTTGTATAATATGTTAGGGTTAATATAACTGATTCGGATTCTTGCAAGGGGTTGGGTAACGATTTGCCTTTAAATTAGAAACTGTATGTTTGTGTTTAATGTAGATTTGTTTAAAAACAATGCTTCGTAAATAATTCACTGTATTTAATATTATATCAATCAAGTTTATGAAAATATTATTAGTTAACGGATCGCATCGAGCAGGTAATACCGATTTGGTATTAGCTAGGGTTGTGGTTAAACTAGAATCTCTAAATATAGAATATCGGCAATTGATATTGCGTGATATTGAAATGAAATACCCTGATGGTTGCGAGGATTGTGCTAATTTATTACCTTGTCCTCATATTTTGGATCAATTTGCTTTGGAAATAGAGCCGACTTTACGAGACTATGATCTATATATCATTACGACACCAACTTACTGTGATGCAATAACGCCATTATTAAAAACCTTTTTTGATCGGATAGTATTTTGGTGTCACGAAGATCGAAATTATTGGTCTGGTAAAAAAATGGCGTTAATTGCTCACGGTATGGCCGATGAACATTCCTGGAGTAGTATTGAAAGTTGGTTGCAGGGAGTTTGTCGTTGGTCTGAGTGTCAGTATCAGGGCAGTTTACAATTTCACTCCGATAGCAAAGTTGGTCAAATTGATTTAACCGAAGAACAGATAGATCAATTTATCCAAAAAATAACTAATTAATACCAATAACCATTTTTCTATGATACAAAAAACAGGAATAATTACTATCCTATTTTTTTTATTACTTCCTAGTTTTGTAGTTGCGCAAACAGCGACCAAGGCCATTGACTATCGTGGACAGATTTTGTTACAGCAAGATAGTTATGGTCAAGCTTGGTATATTAAAGACAGTCAAAGATATTATTTACCCAACAGTTTAGAAATATTGGATACGGTAAAAAAAATTGCCACCACGATTAGTGTTAAAAATTGGTTAAATTATAAAAAATACGCCGGTCAATTTACAAAAGTTGGCCAGGATTATTACTTTGTTAGTTTAGCCAAAAAGAAATTTGCTGTTAAGACAGCTAAGGACGTTAATACCTTATTAGTAACTAATGGTAAACCAGTAAAGACGGCGATAATTAATCGCTATTCTATGAACAATTGGCAACTGTATCCCGATACTGTTTTTAGCGGTGTGGCTTATGCCAGTTTAGAAAATAACAAAGTACTAAAAAAAAGTAATGCTGATTTGGTTTTGCCCTTAGCTTCATTAACTAAATTGATGACGGCTTTAGTTTTGTTAGATACTAAACCAGACTGGTCAGAGCCAGTAGTAGTTCAACAAGAGGATTTGGACTATCCCAAATCGCAAATTGGTGAGGATACAAGTAGTGAAGTTGATTTGCGAGTTGGTGATCAGATCAAAAAAGAGGATTTGTGGGTGGCCATGTTAGTCGCGTCTTCCAATCAAGCCGCAGCTATTTTGGTACGGACGAGTGGTTTAACCAAAAAAGATTTTGTTCGGCAGATGAATGCTAAAGCTGAGCAATTAGAATTAGTAAAAACAAAATTTTCAGAATTTGCTGGTTTAGATGTTCGGAATGTTAGTACTGCCAGAGAAATGGCTGTCATTGCTCAAGTAGCATTTGAGCGGTCAACTATAGCCAATACCAGCGTGATTAAAAATTATAATATCAGGACTATTAACAAAAATAGAATAATCAAGGTAATTAATCGCAATTACAGCTTACTTCAATTTGAACCAGTAGGAGCTAAGACGGGTTTCTTGGTGGAAGCACAACGTAATGTGAGTATTAAGAAAAAAGAGCGGATCATAGTTGTTTTGCATGCTCGCAGTATGGGGGAAAGAAACAGTATCATTCAGCAACTTCAGCCGGCTCGGCAGTATAGTATTGCTAAGTAGTGAATTTACAAATCACCACTTTTTTATTATAATTGGCCCATATGCAGAATCAGGAAGTGCTTAAATTATTTAAATATCTACTTAAAAAATATAAGATATTTGGACCAGTAAAGGAAAGTGATGGAGTTATTAATATTAAGCAATTAAAAGTAGCTACGGAAGCTGATTATTCAGGAAAAATACCCATTGAATCATACAAAAGATTTTTTTTGTCAGAACAGGAAAGTCTTTTTTATTTTCGGAATGGTAGGTGGCAACTAAGTTCACAATTGACTGATAAAGTTGCCTTATGGTGTCTGAATATTTTAGATTTGCAAGCTGTCGGGTTAACAGACTTGATATTTACTGACGATATTTACTATCAGAAAAGAAGAAAGAATAGTTTGCTAATAGGCTATTCCGTCGGTGCACCGGCTGCTGAACTGGATTACGAGCAGTTTCATATGGAAAAGATTGATAATATTTTAGAGCATATACCTTTTGATATTTTTTTAGAAAAGGATAACATTGATCAATTTAAAATTTATACTGGTTCAGCCTTAGGTCAAAGAATTGTTCGAGCGGCTGGTATTTTGTTCAGTGAAAGGATTAAATTTGCGGGGATGGTTAAAGAAAAAGGACCAGATCAAATCATGTTAAAGAACCAAAAAATAATTGAGCAGTCATTGGATGATCCAATTTGGTTAGAACTTGGGAAGACTTGTACTGCCTGCGGTAAGTGTACAGCAGTTTGTCCCACTTGTTTTTGTTTTGAACTTAAAGATCAGTCAGAAAATAGTAAGGTAATTAGAACCAGATGCTCTAGTGATTGTTTTCAAAAAGATTTTGCTCGGGTAGCAGGGGATCATAATTTTTTAGCAACCAGTAGCGAAAAAATACGTTTTTGGTATGAACATAAATTTAGTCGTATTCCCGAGCGATACCAGATGCCAGGTTGTGTTAGTTGCCTGCGTTGTCATCAAGTATGTCCAGTAGATATAAACATTATTCAGATTTGGCAAAGGTTAAAAGCTAATTATCAAAATAATCACCATGATTAAGTATCACGTACAATCAGCTACTGTTATTAAAAATGAGCAGTTAAGTACTGATACTTTTTTATTAACCTTGCGATCTGGTTCTTGGATGTTCGGTCAAAAACTTATATTTCAGCCGGGGCAATTTGTTTTATTGGGTTTACCAGGAAGCAATGAAGCGGCTTTTAGTATTTGTTCTAGCAGTCAAGCAGGAAAAAAATGGCAAGTTGCTATTCGGCGAGTGGGTAACTTAACTGACAAATTAGTTCAATTACGCAGCGGTGAAAAAGTTTACTGGCGCGGACCATTTGGGCACGGTTGGCCGATGGATCAATTAAAAGGTCAAAATTTACTACTAATCGGCGGTGGCTGTGGTTTTATACCGTTACGTGGAATCTTGCAAGAAACGAAAATAATCCATTATCCCGGCCAGATTAAAATATTTTATGGTTGTCGTAATAAGGATAATTCTTTATTTAAAGACGAATATCCTAAATGGCAAAATAAGCAAAAAAGTTTTCATCTGATTACTGAGCAAGAAGCACCCCAAGGCTTGGTTACTGATTTACTAATCAAAGAACACTTCCAACACGATGCCTTAGCTTGGATTGTTGGTCCACCAATAATGATTCGGGAAACGGTTAAATTATTAGTTGCTCGTGGTTTAACGTTCAGTAATATTTTCTTTTCTCTGGAAAGGAGAATGTGTTGTGGCGTGGGTCTTTGTCAGCACTGCGCAATTAATAAAGTGTACGTATGTCAGGACGGTCCAGTATTTAGTGGTTTGGATTGGCAAACTAATCCACATTTAATATAAATAACTAATAATTAAATTGATGGCTATTAAAAGTATTGAAAAATTGAAAAATATCCGTAATAAAACAGTTTTTGTTACTATTGATTTTAATGTTCCCCTTTATCGGGGAAAGATTCTAGATGATTTTAAGATTATCAAATCCTTGCCAACGATCAATTATTTATTAAAAGCCGGTGCCAGAATTGTTTTAATTTCGCATCTGGGTAATCCGACAAAACCAACCAAAGAATTATCACTATTACCAGTGGCTAGATTATTAGCTAAGTTATTAGGAAAACCAGTTAAGCTAATAAAAACAATTTCAGATTATAACAATCAAAGCGATAAGATCGTGCTATTGGAAAATATCCGCTTTGATTCACGAGAGAAAAAAGGTAGTCGGGAGTTTGCTAAAGAATTAGCCAGTCAGGCAGACTATTTAGTGTTTGAGGCTTTTGCTTCTGGTCATCGTCACGATACCTCAATTTATTTATTACCCGATTATTTACCCACCTACGGTGGATTTCAATTTTTTGCAGAAATAAAGAATTTAAATTTGTTATTGAATCATCCTAAGAAATTAGTAGCGGTCATTGGTGGTGCCAAAGTTTCTACTAAATTGGCCTTATTAAAAAAAATTATTTATAAAGCTGATTATGTTTTATTGGGTGGGGGATTAGCTAATACCTATTTAGCTGCCCTGGGTCAGAAAATTGGCCAATCAATTACTGAGCCCAAAATGTATGCAGTTTGCCGAAAGATTAATAAGGCGAAACTAATTTTGCCAATTGATTTATTAGTGCAACGTCACGGAGAATATATTTTGGTTAATAATAATCAAGTTGGTGATCATGATAAAATTGTTGACTTAGGTCCAGCGACGATTGATTATTATAGTAAGATATTGCAGCAGGCAAAATTGATTGTCTGGAACGGACCACTAGGGCTCATCGAAGAGAAGCCAAGCGCGAGAGCGACTAAGGAATTAGCTTTACGGATCGCTAGTTGTTCAGCTAAACAGATAGTAGGTGGCGGCGAAACAGTCCAAGTGATCAGAGAACTGAATTTGGAGAAATATTTTTATTTTGTTTCCACTGGTGGTGGAGCTATGCTAAAATACTTAGAGCAAGGAAGTTTACCTATCATTAATAAGTTAAATAGATAATTATTTTATGTTTACTAAAAAAATTACGCAGATAAAAGCTCGGCAAATTCTTGATTCCCGTGGCTGGCCAACACTAGAAGTGTGTGTTTGGGACAGTAGTGGTGAGAGCGCTTGTGCCCAAGTTCCATCGGGCGCTTCTACTGGCACACACGAAGCACTGGAATTACGAGATAATGAGCATTCTTATTGTGGTAAGGGTGTTAATCGAGCAATTGCTCAAGTGGAGGTACTTGGGCAAGAGATAGTTGGTTTGGCAGTTTTAGAGCTGAAGGAGATTGATCAAATATTAATCGATGCTTATCAGCAGAAAAAAGCAGCCGCCAATGCCACCCTCGGTATTTCTTTAGCAGTAGCTCGTTTGGCAGCCCGTCTTTCTCATCAAGAGTTGTTTGTTTGGTTGAATGATTATTATGGATTTCCTAAAGTTGAGCACTTACCAAAACCGTTAGTTAATGTCATTAATGCCGGACAACATGCCGACGCTAAATTGGTTTGGCAAGAATTTTGGTTAATTCCCTTGAGTGAATCATTTAGTAATAATCAACAAATGGTAGTGGAGATATATCAACAGTTGAAAAAAGATTTAAAGCAAGTTGGTTACAATACTAACGTTGGTGATGAAGGTGGTTTCGCACCAGCCATTACTGATGTTGAGGAGGTTTGGTCATTACTCATTGCCGCTATTAATAATTCCGGATATCAGTTACATCGCGACGTGGAATTGGGTTTAGACGCTGGATCTTCAACTTTTTTTACTGAGTCAAGCAATCAATATGGTGTTAATACAACAGAGAAATTAACAGCTCAACAAATGATTGAGCTTTATGGCCAATGGTTGCAGAAATATAAATTAGCAGCTATTGAAGATGGCCTAGCTGAAGATGACTGGAGTGGTTGGCAGCAAATGACTAAACAATTATTAGCAAAGGATAAAAATTTGTTATTAATCGGTGATGATCTATTCACTACTAATACTGATCGTTTACAATTGGGCATTGAGCGTCAGGCTGCCAATGCTATTTTGGTAAAACCCAATCAAATCGGCACCGTCTCGCAAACTATCGCGGTTATTAAATTAGCTCAACAAAATAACTATCAAATTGTCATTTCACATCGTAGTGGCGAAACAACGGATGATTTTATTAGTGATTTGGCCGTTGCTGTTCAAGCTCAATATATTAAATTAGGAGCTCCTTGTCGCGGTGAAAGAGTAGCGAAATATAATCGTTTAACAAAGATTGAAGAATATTTATTATCACAAAATGTTTGATTCTAGACCAAAACCCGTTGTTTTAATTATTTTAGACGGTTGGGGCGTTGCAGCACCAAGCGCTACTAACGCGATTACTGTAGCTCAGACACCCAATATGGATAGCTATGTTGCACAGTATCCAGTGGTGAATCTAGCGGCTAGTGGTTTGGCCGTTGGTTTACCAGAGGGTATTATCGGTAGTTCTGAGGTTGGTCATTTGACCATGGGCAGTGGACAAGTTTTACTACAAAACTTACCGTTAATCAATCAGTCTATTATTGACAAGAGTTTTTTTGCTAATGAGCAATTATTAGCAGCTGTAAATTGGGCGAAAAAAAATAAAAGCCAATTGCATTTAATGGGACTAATATCAGATGCTGGCGTTCATAGTAATCTTGCTCATTTGTTTGCTTTGTTGGAATTAGCTAAACAAAATAATTTGACACAAGTATTTATTCACGCGTTTTTAGATGGCCGTGACACACCCTATAATAGTGGCGTGGAGTACGTACAACAAGTACAAGATAAAATTAACCAACTAGGTTGTGGGCAAATTGCTTCTATTTGTGGTCGTTATTATGCCATGGATCGCGATAATCATTGGGAAAGGACTGGTCAGGCTTATCAGGCATTGACCAGGGGACAAGCCAAATACTTTGAGCACGATCCCGTAGTGGCGGTACAAAACTCATATCAACGAGGAGTTTATGATGAAGAGTGTGACCCGATCGTTATTAACCGACCCGATGGTCAGCCAGTGGCTTTAGTTCAAGAACATGATGCTATCATTTTTTTCAATTTTCGTCCTGATCGTGGTCGGCAACTAACGAAAGCTTTTACGTTGCCAACTTTTTCGGAACTGCTAGAGCGAAAATATATTCCTGACTTATACTTTGTGACGATGACAGAATATGAGAATGATTTACCTGTAGAGATTGCTTTTAGTCATCATCAAGAAATTGTGTCTTTAGCCAGCTTAATTGCCCAAGCAGGTTGGCGTCAGTTGCATGTAGCAGAAACCGAGAAGTATGTTCATGTCACGTACTTTTTTAATGGTCGAGTAGAAAAAGAAGTAGTTGGTGAAGATCGGATTTTAATTTCCTCACCTCGCGTTGCCAGTTATGATATGGTACCGAGAATGAGTGCTGATGAAATAGGCAAAAAAGTTAAAATAGCGATCAAAAAAGAACAGTATGATTTTATTGTTGTTAATTTTGCTAACGCTGATATGGTTGGTCATACGGGAAAATTTTCCGCCATCGTTGAAGCTATTGCTTGTTTGGATGAAGTTGTTGGTTCGCTGGTTGAAGAAATTTTAAAATTGGATGGTCTGACTATTATTACCGCTGATCATGGTAATGCCGAACAAACTTATGATTTGGCACGACAACAGATTAGCAAAGAGCACTCTTTGAACTTAGTACCGTGTTATATTATTAGTAACGAGTTAAAAGGCAAAACTATTTATCAGGGTTTAAAAAAAGATAATTTACACACCTTTGAGCAACGAGGAAAATTGTCCGATATCGCACCAACCATTCTCAAGGTTATGGGTTTAAAAAAGCCGGAGCAAATGTCCGGCCAGAGTTTAATTTAAAATGTAATCAGATAGAGGAGGATGGGTGTTAAGACAACCCCGAGCACAAAACCAGCTAGTACTTCTAGCGGGGTATGGCCAACACGCTCAGTGAGTAGAGGATATTGAAATTCTTTTTGATCGGGTAATTCCTTAATTAAACGATTGATTATTTTTCCTTGATAGCCTATTTGATAACGAGTATGTACGGCATCCCAAGCAACGACAATGGTCAAGGCGGCAGCTAAGGCAAAAAGTGGGTTATTAAAGCCATTAACTAAGGCGATGAGAGTTGTGATCGAGGAAAGCATGGCGATGTGACTGGAAGGCATCCCGCCATTACTTAATAAATGATTCCAAGAAAACTGTCCGCGATAACTTTCTATAATTAATTTTAGGATTTGAGCTACAATTAGTAGGCTGAGGGGAATTAAATAATACATTGGAGTAAAAATAATAATTATGTTTCTTGATCTATTATATCTCATTATTAGTAGTTTGATCCAGAGTGCCACCGAATTTTTACCGGTCTCCAGCTCTGGTCATTTGTTTTTTTGGCACTTGTTATTTGTTTCCCGCCCCGATGATTTTTATTGGGATGCAATGATGCACGCTGGTTCCTTGATAGCTATTGTTATTTATTTTCGTCACGATCTGAAAAAAATGTTAATACAAGTTATTAGGAAGAAAAGTATGTTTAATTCCCCAACGCGAATACTTGTCAGCAAATTGATAGTAGCAACGATACCAGCAGCGGCAACTGGTTATCTGGCTGAGGATTGGATTAAAAATTATTTACGTTCGGTATGGTTGGTAGTAGCCATGTTGATTATTATCAGTTTGTTATTTTTTTTCATAGAAAAAAAAAGTCAACAGCGAAATGTTGTTGAGCAATTATCTTGGCGACAGTCGATATTAATTGGTTTGGCGCAGTGCTTCGCTTTTATTCCCGGTACTTCACGTAGTGGCGTGACTATTATTGCGGGCATGTCTTGTCAGTTAACCCGTAAGGAAGCTGCCCGTTATTCGTTTTTATTAGCGATACCAATTTTAACTGGCGCGGCAGTTAAGGGGATATTAACAATCGCGAGCCAAGGAATAGAGATGAGAACTTTAATAATGTTGATGATTGGACTGTTCATTACTTTTTGTTTTTCTTTTTTGTTTATTAAATTTTTGTTGAACTATTTGAGTAAATCTTCTTTGGTTGTATTTGCCTGGTACCGCTTGAGTTTAGCAGCATTAATGATTTTAACATTAATACTTTATTGATTTTATACAGTAGCTGTGGTGTTGTGGTAAGGAAAATTGTTATAGCCGGAAAATGATTCGGAGATAATTAATTTTTTCGGAGTACCAAATATTTGTACAATAATTAATTGTTCCCGACCGTTTAAGTTACCCATAATCACGGCGACACCTATTTCTCGATATTTAGCATTAAGAATATTTTCTCGGTGAGTAGCTGAATCCATCCAGGCTTTCATCATGTCACGATTCGTTTGATAATCAGCAGCTAAATTTTCACCGATAATTTGATAATCATAATCAACTTCATCAATCCAACGAGTAAATTGTCTGCCCGCTGGTGAGGTGTGAGAAAAATAATTATTATTATTCAAGTCCTGCGCTTTGTGCCGAGCAGCTTGGGCTAACTTATCATTCCAGGTTAAAGGTGGCAGCTCTTTGACTTCCCGTACTTTGTTAGTAAGAGCGGCTATGGCTAATGGTTCTGGTTGTTGATCAAGCAGATCAGTACTTTTACTATAGAGCGGAGATATTAAAAAAAGTAAACTAAAACAGCTTACAGAAAATATAGCAAAAAATGCTATTAGATTGGCCCTCGTCAATTGTTTCATTTTACGAAATTAGTCGAAAAAACTTTATTATACTTATATAATATCACATTTAACGGAAAAAGTCAATAGATTTTATTATTTTTTTACTAATTGTTGATAATGTATTTTATTACTGCTTTATGATAAAATATTGCTATTATGATGAAAGCAGTAATTTTGGCCGGTGGTACTGGTACACGATTGTGGCCAATATCGCGGCGACAACAACCAAAACAAAATCAATCTTTATTAGGTAAGCATACATTATTACAAGATACTTATCGTCGTCTCAGAAAAAAGATTGGACGACAAAATATTTTTGTTGTGACCACTGTTAATTATCAGCAGAGTGTCCGGCAACAACTACCGTTATTATTGAAAGAAAATTTGATTATTGAGCCTTGTAAAAAAGATACAGCTGCAGCAATTGGTTTGGCAGCAACTTTTCTTTATCGTCAAGATCCTCATAGTATTATGGTCACGGTTAATACTGATCACTATATCAAAGAAGAAAATTTATATTTTTCATATTTAAGAAAAGGCGAATTATTAGTTCGCCGACATCCAGATAATTTTATTTTATTAGCTATTAAACCCACGTACCCAGAAACTGGATATGGTTATATTAAAAT
>PFPO01000014.1 GCA_002793075.1 Candidatus Komeilibacteria bacterium CG_4_10_14_0_2_um_filter_37_10 | reverse complement strand
TCTCCAAGTTGGAGAAAGGGTGGCAAACGGGAGTAGCCCCACTCGGCTATCTCAACGACAAAGAAAATAAAACTATCATCAAAGACCCAGAGCGATTTAATCTCGTCCGCAAAATGTGGGATTTAATGCTCACGGGCAATTACACCCCGCCCAAGATTTTGGATATGGTAAATAAAGAGTGGGGTTTTCGGACGAGAAAGTTTAAGAGAATTGGCGGCAATGAATTATCACGAAGTGGGATTTACAAGATTTTTACGAGTTTATTTTACGCAGGGACTATTGAAAATGCGGGGGTGCAATACGCAGGACAGCACGAGCGGATGATTACGCTTGAAGAATATGACCGAGTGCAAATGCTTTTGGGCAGAGAAGGAAAACCGAGACCGAAACACCACGAGTTCGCTTTTACGGGGTCTATGCGGTGCGGCGTATGCGGTTGTCTTTATACCGCCGAGACGAAGAAAAAACTCCTCAAATCAGGAGAAATCCGAGAACACACTTATTATCACTGCACGAGAAAAACGACAAAGATTAAGTGCAATCAAAAGAAAAATATCCCAGTGGATGATTTGGAAGTAGCGATTGAGAAGGAAATAGAAAAATACACCATCCTGCCAGAGTTCTTGCAGTGGGCGTTAGAGGGTTTGAATAAAAAGAATGATACCGAGATTGAGGATAGGACAAAAGTTTATGAAATGCGGCACAAAAACTTGGTTGAGACCCAAAAAGAGCTGGATGAGCTTACCAAGATGAGATACCGCCAGCTTATTGATGACGAAACTTTTATCAAAGAGAAAAACACGCTTACGAGCAAAATCGCCCAAATGAAAGAAAACCTGCGAGAGACCGAGACACGAGCCGAGAAATGGCTTGAGCTTACCGAAAAGACATTTGCTTTTACAACCTACGCACGAGCCGCTTTCTTGCGAGCTAACAAAATGGGAAAAGCAGGGTTAGAACTAAAGAAGGAGATTTTACTGGCACTCGGAAAAACGCCGATAATTACAGACCAAAAACTCGCCATTGAGCCGAATGAATGGTTTGCAGAGATACAAAATGACTATCCTGCATTGGAAAAGAAATACTTAAGGTTAGAACCGACAAAAATGCCGATGAATAAAGCAAAAACAGAAGCTCTCGCCTCTGTTCGTGCACACTGGCTCCG